>JAGPGC010000078.1 GCA_018056205.1 Candidatus Atribacteria bacterium
AAGTATTTGATCGTTAGTAAAGTAATTTACAAAAAACAAGTTATGGAGGTACCAAATTATGGCATATGTAGAATCATCTGGAAACATTCCAAAAAAGATGAAGGCAGTAGTCAATTATGCTCCAGGCGATTTCCGCTTAGAAGAAGTTGACGTTCCAGAAATTAGGCGGGAGGAAGTTTTAGTTAAAGTTGGTGGATGTGGTATTTGTGCTGGTGATGTTAAAACTTTTCACGGTGCTGCTCGTATCTGGGGTGGAGATGGTCAACCAGCCTATGTGAAACCTCCAGTAATCCCCGGTCATGAATTTTATGGCCAGGTAGTTGCTTTGGGTGAGGGAGCAAATAAGAAATATGGTTTGAAACTCGGGGATTGGGCGACCTCTGAGCAGATCATTCCTTGTGGTATGTGTCGTTATTGCCTTCGAGGAGAATACTGGATGTGTGAGGTTCATAATATATATGGATACCAAAAGCATGATGCTGAAGGTGGTTTTGCCGAGTATATGAGATTTCCAGTAACTGCTCGGAATCACAAGCTTCCTGATGAGTTCCCTCTTCATTTAGCTCCCTATATTGAACCATTAGCCTGTGCTATCCATGCAGTTGAAAGAGCCGATATTCAGCTTGATGATGTGGTGGTAATCGCTGGTATCGGACCTCTTGGTTTTGGAA
Organism: Candidatus Atribacteria bacterium; assembly: GCA_018056205.1. Classification (GTDB taxonomy): domain Bacteria; phylum Atribacterota; class Atribacteria; order Atribacterales; family Atribacteraceae; genus Atribacter. Next base: position 672 of record JAGPGC010000078.1, read on the forward strand.
TGCTTCAAACCGCTCGTCTCAAGAATCCAAAACTCCTCATTGCAGTCGATGCTAAAGAAAAAAGATTGAATTTAGCAAAAGAATTAGGTGCTGATCTGGTAATGAACCCATTAAAGGAAGATGTAGTCGCTAAGGTAAAAGATTTGACTGATGGTTATGGTTGTGATGTATATATTCATGCTAGTGGAAATCCCAAGGGAGTTCATCAGGGAGTGAACATGATTCGTAAGTTAGGCCGATATGTTGAGTTCAGCGTTTTTAATGAGCCAACCCTATTGGATTGGAGCATTATCGGGGATGTAAAGGAAATTGAAATTCGGGGTGCTCATTTAAGTCCCTATACCTATCCAGCGGCTATTCGATTCTTAATGGAAGGCAAGGTAAAAGCTGAAGATATCATTACCCATGAATTACCATTGACTGAGTTTAAGAAAGGGATGGAATTAGCAGAAAAAGGTGACGAGTCAATCAAAGTCGTTTTGATTCCCTAATAGAAAATGTTTCTATAGTCTAAAATCCATTCACCCCTCTTTTGAATTAGAGGAGTGAATGGATTTCTGGAAAAAAATCTAGTTAAGCGATGAGGAGGTTTTGTGCCATAAAAGAATTATTCAACTAAGTTTGAGCTCCAGGTAATGTGCTCCTTGAACTGGATTGTTATAATACGGTGGAATTTCATAAAAACCTAATGATTGGTATAAGGCAAGCGCCTCTTTCATGGTAGAAATAGTATCCAATCGCATTTTATGATAAGCCAATGCTTTGGCACGAGAAATTAAATGGATTGCTAATCCCTTTCCAATACCAAGTCCGCGGAATTCTGGTCGAACATAAAGTCGCTTCATTTCGCAAAATTTATCTTCAAGAGGCTTAAGAGCAACGCAGCCGGCTGGCTTATTTTCAGCTAAAGCCAGGAGGAGTAAACCCTTCGGTGGTGAATATGCTCCGGGTAGTTCGTCGAGTTCCTTTTGGAAGTTCTGAAAACTCAGGCTAAAATTCAATGATTGGGCATATTCCTGGAATAATTGCTTTATAATGTCGATAGAGGATTTTTCGTCTACAACTTCAATAATTGTATATAATTTAGACATTTCCAGACCCCTTTCCCCAATTTACCTCTAAAAGGTAAAAAATTAAATTTAAATTTTCATTATTTTATCCCTAAGGTTATTTTTCTGGCAAGGGGATTTCGCTGATTCTCAGTCAACTTCAACCTCCTTTTCCAAAGTCCACTTTGAATTTCCTCTGATAAAAATCTAACAAGATCAAGGCATTCTCGGCCAAACAACCTACCGATTCTTAGTCTTAGCTAATTTAGGTAACTCTCTGGATCAGAAAACTGCCTTAATAAAAGCCTTGGCTAAAAAGAATCCCAAATCAGAAGTCATCCCGGCAGTTATTGATTATTTAATTTTATATCAAGATAGTCGCTTAAAATAATACACTTTTACTAATTAGCGTTATAATAGATTAAATTTATTTTTTCAAAAGGTAGGGGATACAGTTGATTTTCATTATGATTCGCCAGTTTCATCCTCCTCCCGAGGGATAATTTCTTATTTCTCCTTTTAATAAAAACTTGTTTGGCTTAAGATTCCATTTTGTTATGAGAATGGGATTTTTGATACCTAGATAACTACATTATTTCAGTAAATTAAATTATTGATTTATTTCAAAATCCACAGATTAATCTCGAAATGAGGGGGAGCATATGAAAAATAAGAAATTAGAAAACAAGGTTTTAGAAAATCCTGCATTCCATGAACTCTATAACCGAAAAAAGACCATCTCTTTTACTCTTACTTTATTTATTATCATTATTTATATTGTTTATATTTTAATTGATGCTTTTGATCGTAAATTATTGGCTATAAAGGTATTAGGCGGTGTCACCCTGGGGATTTATTTAGGAATTGGAGTTATCGTCATTGGTTGGATTACTACTGGTATCTATGTATGGTGGGCGAATAAAAAATACGATGTACTTATGAGTAAAATTGATATAAATGTTGGAGGCCATTCATGAATACAACCAGCTTAGGACAGGTAAATACAATTTCAATTTCTTTCTTTTTCATATTTGTGGCAATTACTCTTCTCATTACTTATTGGGCTTCAAAAAAATCCCATACCACCAGTGAGTTTTATGCTGCTGGTCATGGAATAAGTGGATTTCAAAACGGTTTGGCGCTTTCAGGAGATTTCATGAGCGCTGCATCTTTTTTGGGAATTGCCGGCATGGTTGCTTTAAGTGGCTACGATGGCTTGATTTACTCGGTGGGTTGGTTGGTAGGATGGCCGGTGGTGCTTTTTTTAATTGCCGAACCTCTTAGGAATTTGGGAAAATACACTTATGCCGATGTTGTGGCTTATCGGTTAAGCAAAAAACCGGTTCGCAGTGCTGCTGCTTTAGGAAGCATCGTTACCGTTCTTTTTTATCTTCTTGCCCAAATGGTTGGAGCTGGATCTTTGATAAAGCTGGTTTTTGGTCTACCTTATGAGGTGGCGATAGTTTTAGTTGGATCAATTATGCTGGCTTATGTCCTCTTTGGAGGAATGTTGGCAACTACCTGGGTTCAAATCATTAAAGCGGCATTGCTACTAGGTGGAGCTACTGTTTTAGCAATTTGGACCCTAGCTCATTATGGATTACACTTTGGGAATCTCATTAGTGATGCCCAGAATCAATATGGCCTTGATTTCCTTCTTCCAGGAGGGTTGGTAAAAAATCCCTTGGATACTATATCCTTGGGGCTGGCACTAATGTTTGGAACAGCGGGTCTTCCTCATATTCTCATGAGGTTTTACACCGTTCCCAATTCCAAAGAAGCCAGAAAATCAGTTTTTTATGCCACTGGTTTCATTGGATTTTTTTATATTCTGACTTTTATTTTAGGATTTGGTGCAGCAGTAATTGTTGGGAAAGCGCCTATTCAAGCTATTGATAAAGGTGGAAATATGGCGGCTCTTTTACTAGCTGAGGTGTTGGGAGGGCAAGTTTTTCTTGGCTATCTGGCAGCAGTAGCTTTTGCTACAATTTTAGCAGTGGTTGCTGGTTTGACCTTAGCTGGTGCTACAGCAATATCTCATGATCTTTATGCTGGGGTTTTTAAGCGGGATGTGATTAATGAAAAAAAAGAATTAAGGGTGGCAAAGACTTCTACTCTTGCATTGGGTATTGTTGCCATTGTTTTGGGGATTATCTTCAAAGACCAGAATATTGCATTCATGGTAGGATTAGCTTTTGCAATTGCAGCTAGTGCAAACTTCCCAGCATTGTTGATGTCAATTTATTGGAAGAAATTCACAACTCAAGGAGCAGTTACTAGCATGATCACCGGTTTGGGATTGGCGATTATCCTTATCGTTCTAAGCCCAACCATTTGGGTGGATATACTTCATCATAGCCAGGCAATCTTTCCTTTGAAAAATCCCGGGCTTTTCTCTATGGCTGGTTCTTTTCTCGTAGGAATTTTGGTATCACAATTTACTCATGATCAGCAAGCAGAAGAACGGTTTGACGAGGAAACTATCCGCAGCTGCATTGGAGGAGCATAATCATTTTTGTATTCCCTAAAAATCTAATTTGAAACCAGGGCTTATGGAGCGGGCTATTTGACAAGCTTCTTCGTACTCTTTTCGGTAGAGGGGACGATTTAGAGATGGATGTTGAAAGGCTTGATGAGCTGGGTAATATTGTGACATAATATTAATGGTAGCAGTTGGAGACACCTTTTCAGCAATAAAAGACAAAATTTCCTTAGTTCCAGCAAGGTTTTCGGGGAGAACTAAATGCCGAATAAGTAAGCCCCGTTGTGCGATTCCCCTTTGATCAACAATTAAATTCCCTACCTGTCGATGCATCTCTTTTAAGGCAGCTTTCATAGCTTTCGGATATCCTGGTATTCCAGATAGTTTCAAGGCGGTATCTTCGTCAGCATATTTAGCATCAGGAAGGTAGATATCGATAATACCATCCAGCTTCCTCAGAGTAGCTATACTTTCATATCCTCCGCAGTTATAAATAATGGGAAGATTAAGTCCTTGGCGAACTGCTATAACTAAAGCAGACAGGATTTGAGGAACATAATGAGTGGGAGTTACTAGGTTAATATTATGGCAGCCGAGTTGCTGAAGTTCTTCCATATAGCGAGCCAAGGTTTCGATAGAAATTTTTTCACCAGGCCTTTGACTGATTTCCCAATTTTGACAATATTTACAATGCATCGGACAGTGATGAAAAAAAATGGTTCCCGATCCCCGCTGTCCTACCAACGGAGCTTCTTCCCCATAATGAGGTCCATAGGAAGCAACTTCTAACTCCATCCCGGCTCCACACTTTCCAATTTCACCCTTTTTCCGATTGACCCGGCAGGAATGGGGACAAAGAGTACAAGATTCTAAAATATTCATTAAATCCTGAGATCTTTGTCTAAGAGTTAAAAAGTCAATTTTTTCTCGATAAAGTGGTTGAAAATCCATATATCTACTCAAGAAATTTATAGACGTGTGATAAGTAACGAATACCTTCTCTCCGACTGTGATACAATTAGAAAAAATGTCTGGGATTGAATCAAGATGAGAGGGGAAGCCACTGAATCTATTCAACTTTTTATACTTTCATTATGCGCTTTAGCAGTTGAAATGATTCTCTTTCGCTTATTTGCTTTTTTAGCCGGTTTTCATTTTGTTTCACTTATTATATCACTAGCTTTATTGGGATATGGCGCTTCCGGTACTCTTTTCCACTTCTATCCGATTGCTATGAGACCCTTTCTTCCCCACTTTTTTGTTTTAGGAATAGCAGCGGTATTGGCTGGGTTTGTTGCCCTGCCTTTGGATGTTTATGAGTTCTGGACTTATACAATTTATAAATTCAACCTAATCATACTCATTATTCTCACCTCAATGCCGTTTTTTTACCATGGTTTATATCAGATCCATATTTTTGATAAATACCCTGATCATTTTCCTCGGTTTTATTCTCTGAATCTTATTGGATCAGCTGCTGGAGTTGTAATTGGTGTTGTTTTGCTTAGGTTTTTAAGTGAAATTCAAAGCCTTATATGTATTATGGGTATTGGATGCCTGACTCTTTGGAATCAAAAAAAACT
>JAGPGC010000079.1 GCA_018056205.1 Candidatus Atribacteria bacterium
CATGTAGCCCAGGGGTGTCAATAAATACAATTTGGCAATCGGGACGATTTAAAATTCCCTTAATGTTCTTACGAGTGGTTTGGGGTTTATCACTAACAATAGAAATTTTACATTTTAAAATAGCATTGAGGAGAGTTGACTTTCCAACATTTGGTCTTCCCCAAATAGCTACAAAGCCTGAACGAAAATCAGTCCGATTTTCCATAATTTATCCTTCTTTCTCGGAATTGAATTGAAAGGGGTGAGGAAATAGTTGATCCAGAGAATAAATCTGATAATCACCTTCACTTCGAGCAGCAAGAATTTCAAGATGAGGGGCAAATTCATACAATACCTGTCGGCAGGCACCACAGGGGAGACAATATTGGTTCTGAGAAGAAACAACCGCTAGTCGAGTAAAGTCGGTATATCCTAAGGAAACCGCTTTAAAAAGAGCGACTCTTTCGGCGCAAACCGACAATCCTAAGGAAGCGTTTTCAATATTTACTCCTTGAACCACCTTCCCATCACCGGTTTCCAGGGCAGCACCTACTGGAAAGAGTGAATAGGGAGCATAAGCATAAAGCCGAATTTTCTGAGCCGATGCAACTAATTGATCTCGCTTTTCAGCGATAAGCAGTTGTTTTAGAATTTGGTTTTGTCGAGTTTCCATAAGATGTTTTTTCTCTGAATCAGTATCATCATAATCTAACAAATGCAAAAGACCATGAATTAAAAGAAGCTTTTGTTCATCTTCAAACTTAGTACCATAATTATAAGCATGTTCCCGGGCTTTCTCCGGGCAAATTATGATTTCCCCCCAGATCTGGTCGGGCTCTTCAGTTCCGTAAAAAAAAGAAAGTACATCGGTATCAACATCCTGATGCAAAAATTCCTTTTTCAAGGCTCTTATCTCATCTCGACTCACAAAGGCAATACTTAATTTTCCTGAAATAGGTCGATTTTCCTGTTTACAAACATAATCAACAATTTTTTTTATTACCGGTCGGGATAACCCGCTCTCCTTTGATGAACGGTTTACCACAATAGTAGACATGATTTACTCCTTTTGAATAATCAATTCATAGCTATTTGCTCATAGAATTTTGTTTAAAAAGACAACGTCTGTCATAAGATAGTATTAGATAGGATATTTTTTATTCATCACTGATCACTTATTACTAATTGCTGAATACATGATTAATACTTTTCTTCGTCACTATTAACAATATTTTCTGGATAAGGCACTCTGGCATGGAACATCCCACTCAAAACCATTACAAAAGCATCAGAAATTTTATGAATTTCCCGCATAGTGAGTGAGGTATTATCGAGTTGTCCATCTTTGAGATAATTTTGAATTATTCCCTTTACAATAGCTTCCAAGCGGTTAGTATTGATATGGTTGGCACTCCGTATAGCAGCTTCAACACTATCGGCCAAAAAAATGATGACTTCTTCCTTGGTTTGGGGAAGTGGTCCTGGATAACGAAACTCGACGTCGGTCACCTCATCTTTCATCTCCTTAATAGCTTTATCATAAAAATACCTTAATATAGTATTACCGTGATGACTTTGAATGATATTTTGAATTTCCACCGGTAAATGGTATTTTCGAGCTATTTCTAAGCCATCTTTTAAATGATTTTGGATCACCAGAGTACTCAGATGAGGAGAAAGTCGGTTATGAATATTTTCATTTATTTGGTTTTCAATGAAAAAATAAGGCCGCTTAATTTTACCAATATCATGGTAGTAGGCACCAGCTCGAGCCAACAAGGGATTAGCTCCAATAGCATCGGCAGCTGCTTCAGCAAGATTAGCCATCATAAGGCTATGACTATAGGTACCGGGTGCTTCCATCATCAAGCGCTTGAGCAGCGGATGAGTGGGATTGACCAATTCCAATAGGCGAAAATCGGTTGCAACATGAAAAGTGGTTTCAAACAAGGATATTCCACCCAGAGCCGCAATGGCCGCAATGATTGCTCCTCCAAATCCATATATCGAATTCACCAGATACTCCAAAGGAGTATTGCCTTCCTGTAAGCCAAAGATTATGACTATCAGTATATTTACCAAGGCTATCCAAAAACCAGTCTTTACCAAGTCGCGACGTTTGATAGTTTTATCCAATAAAAAAAGCGGTAAAAAAAGATTTATAAAAATATAAAAGCTCCGCATAAAATCAGCTCTTTCACCCCACATTAAAAGGGGGAATAGAATGAGCGACTCACACAAAGCCAGATTTCTTCCCATTAAGGTGTAAATAATAAAAGGAACTGCCGATAATAAAATCAAATACCAGGAAAAGCGAAGGGATAATGCATTCAAAGCGATAACCCCTATGGCGGTAAGGATTCGAATTAAAAGCAGAGAATTCCTCTGAATGATTTCTAAAGCATATTTTTTAATGAAAGCATATTCAAATACTAAAATAAAAACAATAAGAATTGCTAAAGCAAATAATAAGTAGGATTCATATTGCTCACTGACTAAACCTAAGGCACGAAGACTTTCCAAGTCAGAACGAGTGACAACCGTTCCTTTTTTAACCAGAATTTGACCTTTTTGAATATAACGCTTTACCGGTTCAACACTTTTAATAACTTGTTCCCGTTGTTTTTCAGTCTCAGCCAAATCAATTCTGGCATTTGGTTTTAAAAAACGACCAGTAAGCAAATCCAATACTCGTATCTCATCGACTTCTAAACTCATTCTTTCATAAGCTGAATAAATATCTAATATTTTTTGTTCGATTTCTTCTTGGCGTATGGGTTGATCAAGGTTTTTCTCCATAGTTGAGAAAAAAACTTCTTTTAATCTATCATACTTCTCGGGGGGCGTTTCGATAAGCCACTCAAACACTCCGGGAGTAATTTTCCACTTTCGTAAAAACTCCTCCTTTGTTTCAAAGGAAATCGATGGGGTTGGAACGGTACCTCGAATACTTTCCAACTCCTGAAAAAAAGTTAGGTATTCTTCTTTAAGTTTTTGAGTGAGTTTTTCATCAATCTGAAAAGCTGGTACCAATTCGTCGAGTAACAAGTTTTTTCGTTCTTCAGTGGCTTCGACATCAACGATTTCAATTGTTTTTCTGGCAAAGATATCTTTTGGGGCAACCTGCCCTTCACCGAGCATCACACCTCCCAATGAGTAAGATACCCAGAGTACCAAGAACAGACTTACTCCATAGAGGGGAAAGTTCCAAAATCGAAAGGAAAGAATGGCTTGAAGACGAATAAGAAGTTGAGAAAAAAAATCACGTACTTTTTTCTTTAACCGGTAGATTTTTTTCGAATTTTTCATAGGCTTGGATGATCTTTTGAACCAATTGATGCCGAACCACATCCTTCTCGGTTAAATAGATAAACTCAACTCCAGAAACATCAGCAAGGATTTTCTGTATCACTATCAGACCAGAATCTTTCCCAGTTGGAAGGTCAACCTGAGTTATATCCCCGGTTACTACCACTTTTGATCCAAAGCCCATTCGGGTCAAAAACATTTTCATCTGTTCTGGAGTGGTGTTCTGGGCTTCATCGAGTACAATAAAGGAATCATTCAAAGTCCTCCCTCTCATATAAGCTAATGGAGCAACTTCGATAATGTCTTTTTCTATATACTTTTGAAAACGTTCGGGTGAGAGCATTTCATAAAGAGCATCATAAAGGGGACGAAGGTAGGGTTCAATTTTTTCTCGGAGATCCCCAGGAAGATACCCCAAACTTTCACCAGCCTCAACCGCAGGCCGAACTAAAACAATACGGCTAACTTCTTTCTTTTGAAGGGCGGCACAGGCCACCGCCATGGCCAGATAGGTTTTGCCAGTTCCTGCTGGACCAATGCAGAAAATAAGCTCATTTTCTTTCACCGCTCGGACATAATTCGCTTGTCCAGCTGTTCGAGGATAAATAATTTTGTGATAAGCAGTGGTAATAATTCCCTGACTATAAGTTTTTTTCCACCATATTTCTCGTCCTTCCTTAATGGTGGTTGCCATTTTTTGAATATCATCGCCCGTCAAATCATGCCCTTCTTTTAAAAGTGTAGCCAACTCATCAAGAAACATTTTAACCTGAAACAAACTAGTATCATTATTTTTCTCCCCAACTAATAGGGATTCCGGTGTCAAATCAATATCTACTTGAAAAATCTCTTCGATTAACCGAAGATTTTTATCTAAATACCCAAAAAGCTTTTTTATATCAGAAAAATTAAAACTGTCAAGCCGATATTCAATTTTTTTGTGATTAGCATTTATAGACAAATGAGCTTATCATACCTCACTCAACTTTTGTTTGACAATAGCCGATACCTGAGCACCATCGGCTCGATTAGCTACCTTAGACATAACCTCTTTCATAACCAAACCAAATGATCTTTTCTCTGAAGAAGCCGATAACACTTCGTCAACCAGAGCTTCAATCTCTTCAATAGTTAGTTGGGCTGGTAAAAACTCTTGGAGGGTGGATATTTCTAATTTTGCCTTTCGAATTAGATCTGGTCGATTCCCTCTTTCAAAATATTCCAAGGAATCTTCTATCTTCTTTACTCCTTTTTTAAGCACTTGGATCGACTCATCCTCATCCAAGGGTTGGCGCTTTTCAATTTCCTTGTTTTTAATTTCTGCCAAAGCCAGACGAATCGTATCAAGCCGGATGAAGTTTTTTTCTTTAAGTGCTTTTTTCATCTCTTCGACCAGACGTTCTTTAATCATTTTCTTTTTTTCCTCCTTGCCGCAGCCTGAGCTTTCTTCCTTTTCTTTTCGCTGGGTTTTTCATAATGTTCTCGTTTTTTTATTTCAGAAATTATTCCATTTCTTTGACATTTCCTTTTGAACCGTCTAAGGGCTTCATCAATACTTTCGTTCTGACTTACTTTTATTTCTGTCACTAAAATTCCTCCCTTTAAATCCAAAGTAAAAAAATTATAGGATATTCAATATGGGGTGTCAATGAAACCTTAGAAAAGAAGGCATAAAACCAGTTCAAAGTTTTAATGGTTAGCGAAAATTAGATTTTTTGAATTCAGGTTCAGAAAAATTTATCAATAAAATACTTTTTGAAAGTTTAATATTGATATATCTAACTATTGAGTTGTTAAATATCATACTGGATTTTTTTACTTTTTAAAAATAGGAAGGTCGTGATATTATAATAAGTAAATTCTAATAGATTGGAGGTTTTAACCATGGAAGAAGAAAAAAATTTACCGGTGGATAGTTATCAACAACAACCAGTTCCTGCCGAAAAGGAAGTTATTGGTGAAATCAACATCGCACCCGACATCATTGCCACCCTTGCTGGTATAACTACTATGAAAATCGCTGGTATAACCGGTATGGCAGGAATTCCATCTGCATCTTTGAGTACCATAATAGGAAAACGAGAAATCAACAAAGGGGTTAAGGTTGACATTAAGGACAAAACGGTTAGTTTAGAAATTTCCGTGGTTATTGACATCGATACCGTTCTCATCGAGGTAGCTAGAAATGTGCAACGGGAAGTAAAAAAAGTCATAGAAACCAAAACCGGAATGACCGTCAACAAAGTCGATGTTAATATTCGAGAGGTTTCTTACAAAGAAAAGGAAGAAGCTCAGGTTCAATGAAGCACCGATTTTCGGTCAGCATAACCATCTTAATATTATTAGTTAAAAGATATCGAGTCTTTAATATCCTGTAATTTCTTATCTCCAATCCCTTTAACATTTAAAAGATCTTCTATGGATTGAAAGGGACCGTAGGTCTCGCGATAATCAATTATTCTTTGAGCTATGGTATCACCG
>JAGPGC010000080.1 GCA_018056205.1 Candidatus Atribacteria bacterium
TCCTTCTGAACTATTCGGAGAACTTCGGCAACAACAAAGGTTCCAATTCGATCATCGAAACCACGACCAACGATTCGACTCCCTAATAAATTATCAAAACCAACATCGACGGTAATCGGATCACCAATTTGTACAATTTTAGTCAATTCTTCCTTATTATTTGCTCCTAAGTCAATCCATTGTTCTTCGATTTTTACCACTTTTTGACGTTCTTTTTCCTCCATTAAATGAATGGGTTTTTTTCCGATTACCCCTTTGATTGGTCCCTGAGCACTATGAACTAGCACCCTTTTCCCAGGGGTAATATGGGCATCGATCCCCCCAACCGTGGAAAAATATATATATCCCTGATCACTTATATATTCCACCATCAAACCAATTTCATCACAATGTCCTGCTAACATAACTCGAAAGGGAGCATCAGGATTTATAACACCAATAGCATTTCCATGAACATCTTTGTAAGAGCGATCAACCTTATCTTGAATTCTCTCTTGAAATATCTTTTGAACCTCTTCTTCAAATCCCGATGGGCTAGGAGTCTCAATGAGTTTCCTCAAAAAATCTTCCCGAGATTTTTCCATTTTAATATTCCTTCTTTCTCAAGTCTATTTAAAATGAATAATGATTAAATCAGTTATTATTTCTCTTGGAGATAAGAAACTTTTTTCTTTTTAACCACTGGGGCTGGTTTTTTTAAGGTAATTTTAAGAACTTCATCTATCGTTTTGACTAAATGAAATTTCATTTTTTTTCTAACATCTACTGGAATATCATCTAAATCATTTTCATTTTCCTGGGGCAAAACTACTTCCTTAATCCCGGAACGGTAAGCTGCTAAAGATTTCTCCTTCACTCCACCTATGGGAAGCACTTTCCCAGTAAGTGTTATTTCTCCAGTCATAGCAATAGAATGTATCACTGGTATTTGTGAAAGAGAAGAAACCATTGAAACGACTAAGGTTATGCCTGCTGATGGGCCATCTTTTGGTATCGCTCCAGCCGGAACATGAATATGAATATCATTTTTTTCATAAAATTTCTCATCAATTTTCCATTTCTTCGCTCGTTCTCGCACGCAAGAAAGGGCAATACGAGCCGATTCTTGCATGATTTCTCCCATATTACCGGTTAATATTAAGTTGCCTTTGCCGGGGAGGGCTAGTGATTCAACGAATAAGATCTCACCACCGGTTTGAGTCCATGCCAATCCGGTAGCTACTCCTACCCGACCTTTCCCCGACATGACCTCATCAAAAAAAACTCTTTTTCCTAAATATTCACGGAGTTTTTCTTCATCAACTATAAAGGGCCCCTTCGCTCCGGAAGCAACTTCTTTAGCAATTTTTCTACACACCGTTGCAATAGTCCTTTCCAGATTTCTAACTCCGGCTTCTCGAGTATATTCCCGAATCATTTTAACTAAAATTTCATCACTTATTTTAACCTCTTGGTTTTCAATTCCATTTTCTTTACACTGCTTTGGAATTAAATAAGTTCGAGCTATAGCGATTTTATCTGGATCGGTATAACCAGGAATTCGAATAAGCTCCATACGATCTATCAAAGCAGGAGGAATAGTGTCCAGGATATTGGCGGTTGCAATAAAAATGACCCTGGAAAGATCAAAGGGAACTGCTAAGTAATGGTCTACAAAATTTGAATTTTGCTCAGGGTCTAAAACTTCGAGAAGAGCTGCTGATGGGTCACCTCTGAAATCTAAACCAATTTTATCAACTTCGTCTAACATAAATACCGGATTGTTACTTCCCGCCTTTCGAATTCCTTGAATAATCCGTCCCGGTAGTGCTCCAACATAAGTTCGGCGATGGCCTCTTATTTCTGCTTCATCACGCACTCCACCTAAGGATATCCTAACGAATTTTCTTCCCAAAGCTCGGGCAATTGATTTTCCCAAAGAAGTCTTTCCCACCCCTGGAGGACCAACAAAACATAAAATTGGTCCTTTTAAATCTTTTTTCAAATGACCAACTGCCAAATATTCAAGAATTCGTTCTTTTACCTTTTCAAGGTCATAATGGTCCTCATTTAATACCTTTTCAGCTTTCTTAAGATCTAAACTGTCTTTGGTACTTATACTCCAAGGAAGTTCAGTTATCCAATCTAGATAGTTACGTATAACTGGGTATTCAGCCGACACTGGTGGAATTCTCGCTAATCGCTCCAGTTCTTTTTCAACTTCTTTCAAAACCTCGGGAGGAAGTTTGGCTTTTGCTATTTTTTCATTGACTTCATGTAATTCAATGGTTTTTTCATCCATTTCACCCAGCTCGTGCTGTATGGCTTTTAACTGTTCTCTTAAAAAATATTCTCGCTGAGTTTTGGCCATCTCTGATTGAATTTGAGTTTGAATTTTACTTCCAATTTGGAGGATATCTAGTTCTCGGGTTAAATAGTAATTTACTTTCTTTAATTTTTCGATAAGTTCATTCGTTGATAAAATGTTTTGCTTACTTTCAACATCTAGATTTAAGTTTGAAACCACAAAATGGGCAAGACGGGAAGGTTGCTTGATATTCATGGCAGCAACAAATATTTCTTTAGGTAGATAAGGTGCCAGTTCAACTACTTTTTGAAAAAGAGTTAATATATTACGTACTAAGGCTTCAGTTTCATCAGATCTCACTTCTTCTTCCTTAATTATTTCAATCTTTGCTAAGGGATATGGGTCCCATTGAATCCATTTAATAACCCGAAACTTATTTAAACCAAATACTAGTATTTGTGTAGCATCTTCAGGAAGTTTCAATAAGCGTGAAATTCGCCCTACTACTCCAATTTCATAAAAATCTTGAGGAGAAAGAGTAGTATCCCCATCTTCTTTTGGGGTACGAAGCGTCAAAACTCCAATCATCTTATTACCCAGAACCGCATCATTCACTAATTTAACCCATCTTTCACCATGAACTACCCAGGGTAAAACCAGCTCAGGGAATAATACATTTTCATCTAAGGGAAGTACAGCAATTTCTTCTGGAATTTCAAAACCTTTCTTTTCTTGCTCATGAGATTCGGAAACCACATTTTGGTTAGTTTCAATTCGTGGAGGCTCATCTGAAAGTGAAAACCAGCTGTCAATATATTCTTCCATATTTAATCCTTTCCCAATTAGAAATATTTTTATCAAGAAATGATTTAAAAAGGTAAAATTTATCTATAAAATAATCTATAAATTTTATTTTACTAATATTTATCTGTAAAGATCTTATCTTATTCAAGGGGAATTCTCCGTTCAGCAATAATTTTCTTCTTTTTACATTCTATAATAAGAAATCCTTCCCGATAGTGAGCATCGATGGTTTCAACATTAACTTCTTCGGGAAGTTCGATCTCCCTTTGAAATGGACCAAAGGGAATTTCCATTTGATGATATCCCCTTTTTGGCGGTGAAGGAACTTCCTTTCTTCCCCCGGTAAGTATTAATTTTCGTGATTTAATAGTTAAATCAACTTCATCGACTGTCACTCCAGCTAAATCTACAACAACTATAAAATGATCATCGGTTTCAAAAATATCACATAAAGGTTCCCAGGTTTTTTCTGAAAGTCCTAAGAAATGAGGCTTCTTTCCAGAAACATGTTCCATAAAAAGCTGCATTTCCTTTTGTATTGAATCAAATTCTTCCCACCAATTATCTTTAAATGGCATTATATTAACCACCTACCCCACTTATATTTCATCGTCATCCTCACTTATTCACTCATTCCCCGATTTTAAGGGATGTTACGCAGAAGAGATATTAAATTGGGCCGACACTTAGGTCTGCCCCTACAAAAATAAAATTGATGAGTATATAAATAATAAGACAAATCTAGGGCGAGGAAACTTTAGGGGCGAACTTTGGTGTTCGCCCATCATATATTCGCCCATTATCGGGTTTTCATTGTCATCTGGTGCTGCTACGTAGTATGAAGGTTTATCTTGAAAAAACCGGAACGTTTTTTAAGGTAATTCTTTTAGAGCAACCAACCAGGATCTCCTGCTGGGCTTTCACCCTCATCCTCACCTTCTCCCATCCAGGGAGAAGGAACTATTTAATTCTTTTATTTATTTTTTTCCCTCGCCCCTTGGTGGGAGAGGGTCAGGGTGAGGGGGGATACCTATTTTCATTGTCATCTAGTACTGCTAAGCATCATAAAGGCTTATCTTGGAAATATAGTCATAAAGTGATATGATAACTCACCCAAGTAACCTTCTTTGTCTCAAAAAACCAATAACAAACGTTGGATAGCAAAAAAAGCACTTTCATCAGAAGATTGTACTTCAATCCTCAACCGATTCTCTCCAGTAACCAAAAATTGAGCGAGATGAAAAGATTGGAAATCAAAAGGAGATATTTGATTACCAACGATACCTCCCGAGAAAATTTTATTCTCATTCAGAAGGATGCTAACCACAGTGTTCCCGCTTGATTTCCCCCAAATATAACAAGCTCCACTATTCCATCCGTCCCTAACTTCAAATTTAACATTCAAATATTCACCCGATCTCATTGCCAGTACCGAGGCAGGATTTTGAGTAAATCCTGAGATACTTTCTCCTCGATAAATACTTTCCTCAAAGTTCGTTTCAGGTTTACCACTTGAAAAATCAATAAAATAGGTCCCTCTCCCTGATACTATCTCGATTTCCTCAACTGAACCGAATGAGCTATCCTCAGATTCTCCATAATTCACCGTTCCTCTAAAATTCACTTTCAATTCAACCGGCATTTTAATTACTGAAGAAGGCGCCACCCAACGATTGGTTGAAGTCCCATCAAATTCGGTTGAAGTTATTCTACTTTCCCACTGACCATGACTGGAAGACCAAATAAGGATTTGTTCAGAAAGGGGGTTCCCATCACTATCGGTTAAACGTACTTGAAAGTTCATGCTCTCTCCACTGGTAATCAAAAAATCTTTTGGAGAGAGGGTTAAGACGGTTGATTTCTTTTCTGGTTGAACCGTAATAGTTATTGAACCTTCCATTGGACTATAGGCAGTGTCACCTTCATAGATTGCTTGTATTTGGATTTGAGTTTTTTCCTTAACTAATGGTGCCGTGAACCAAACTTCTGACTCTCCTGCAGTATTAGTATAGGTCTGGTAAGAATCCAAACTACCCTGACTGATATACCATTGAACTCTCCGGTTTACCAGGGGGTTATTATTTTTATCAGTCATGACTATTCGAATTCTTAAGTTTCTTCCACTTAATATGATATTAGGTACCGGATGAAAACGAATAACTACTGTCTCCGCTTTTCTCTTTTCAACAACCTGGATGATGCTCCGATTGATATAAACGTTTTCACCAATAATATCCCTAATTCGAGCTGGGTTATTCATGGCTTCAACTAGGATACGATCGGGAATAACCCGTGGGGAAAGAAGAATGATAAACCGTTCCATCCCTTCCGGTTCAGCAACCACACCTTGAATGCTATTTTTTGTTCCAGGTACAACTGGTTCATTATTCTTTAAAATTCGTACTCTTTCATCCTCAGTATAATCCAAAATACTAACATACCCAGTTTTCATTACCTCATATACCAAGGAAATCGGATCACCTATAAAATAGGTCGCGTAATTTCCTTTATCAGGAAGAATGGTCACAAATGGTGAAATTGGTAGTGAATCTAAATAGGTTTGATCACTTAAACTGACGTGAAATTCGTACACTTGGCCAAAAACCGACTGAAAACCAA
>JAGPGC010000081.1 GCA_018056205.1 Candidatus Atribacteria bacterium
TCCTAATTTTATTGGTCATTTTTTCCAATTCAGCCTCTTCTCAACGTTTTGATCCCTATTTGGACTGGCGGGAAATGAATACTGGTAATTTTCTCATCATTTTTCCGTCTTACTTAAAGGATATTGCTTTGGAAGTAGCAGTTCTTGCTGAACGTCTTCTTCCTCAAATCGAGACTTTTCTCAACACCACCCTTTCTTTTCAACCAGCTATTGTTTTGGTTGATAATACCGATATTCCAAATGGGTATGGTGATCCACTCCAAGGGGAAATCCATTTGGTTCTATCTCATCCTTATGATCAATTTTTAGGAACCAGATTTCGTAGCTGGATTCAAATGGTTTTAGCTCACGAATTAACCCATATTCTCCACTTAGAAGCTGCAAGTCCTGAAATAAAGCGTTGGCGGAAACTCTTGGGATATGTAACCCTTCCCAATGTTATCCAACCAATTTGGGTTTGGGAAGGATATGCTATGTACGCTGAAAACCATTTTGGGACTCAAGGCCGTCCCTCCGATACAATGTATGATATGTATTTAAGAGAAATAGCCTTACAGGATGGTTTCGAACCTCCTTATCTTCTTGGAGGATACAGTTTTCTTAACCATTGGCCAGCTCAGAATGGTTGTTACATTTATGGTGCTAGTGTATGTCAGTTCATAGCCGACCATTTTGGAGAGAAAAAATTGGGAGAGATTAGTACACTTCGATCAGAGAATTTTCAGATTTATGGATTTGATAAGGCTCTTAAAAAAGTTTTAGGTGTTGATACCAACGAGTTATGGACACTTTGGAAGGAAAGTTTAAAGGAAAAATATCAGAGCCAGTTTCAAAACCTGAAAAGTGAAGGTATTACTGATCTTAATTTCCTAACCAAACGGGGATATTATACCTCAGGGTTAAGACTTTCTCCCGATGGGGAGAAGTTAGTTTATTCATTGAACCATCCCGAATACATTGCTGGATTACGGCTTTTGGATAGGAAAAGTGGGAAAGAGCGAATAATTGTAAGAGGTTATATTGTTGGGACGCCAGTTTTTTCTAAGGACGGTAAAAGATTGGTCTATTCAAAAATAGTTAACGAACGATATCGATCCTGGTTTGATATTTTTCAATATGATTTGAATACCGGAAAAGAAAAAAGACTAACCCAGGGGATTCGAGCTTTTAGCCCCTTTTTTCGAGGAGATAAAGTATTTTTCCTAAGGAGAAATATTTTTCCTGAAGGTCTATATTCCCTTGATCAAAATTCAGGGAAAATTGAATTGGTTTATGAATTTCCCTCTACCTTCCGACCTAATCAAGCTGTTACTGATCCTTTAGAAGAAAAAATTGTTTTATCGGGTTGGCAAAATGGATTCCTTGATCTGGCATTTTATCATGAAGACGGAACTCTTCATTTTATTACATCTGATGCTTATGCTGACCTTACGCCATCATTCTCTCCTGATGGAAAAACCTTGTATTTTTCCTCGGATCGAAATGGGGTATATAATATCTATGCCTATCGGCTTGATACCGGTGAATTTTTCCGATTGACCAATGTCCTAAGTGGTTTGTTTGAACCTAATTTTGATGGTAATCATTTTTTCGGTATATCCTATCATGAATTTGGTTTCGATATAGCCGAATTTCAATCCCGAACAAACGATTGGAAAAAAATTGAGTTTAAAAATCAAACTTTCCCACCCTTTGAAGACGAAACCATTATTAATCAAAAATATGACGATAAACCCTATCAAGCGATTAAGCATCTTTTCCCCCGTTATTGGGTACCGCTTATTTGGGGAGGAACAACCAATGCCCGGGATTATCTTGGGTTTCATTCCTATTCGATTTCTTATCAAAATGATTTAAACGAAAATTTTTTAACCACCTTCTCCTATCAAGGGCTTTTTATGAATCCAGAAGTCAAGGTATGGGCATCTCTGGATCAGGAAAAATATCAATATTCGTTATCATTGAGTTATCCAATCTCTATTCCCGACCGAGGTCAACTTAACTTCCAAACTGGATATGAAAGAGTTTATCGAGATGATAGTCTCTACCCCGGATTTTGGAAAGGATTTTTTCTAAGCTGCGATCTTTCTTTTTCGGGTGGTAACGATTCCTGGATTACCGATCAATCTTTTAACTTTACTTATCGAAACGGATGGGATGACTTTTATCCCGTTCAAAAGAGTATATTTTCCTGGGAAGTCCAATCATTTCGAGCTGGGGGGACTGATCATTCCTGGTATGCTCAGTTTGCTTTAGGATACAGCACGCTTCCGCAAGATTTTGCTATTGGGGGAAGAGATACATTTTGGAGTATTGCTGGTTACCCTGAAGAGATACTTCGGGGAAAAATTGCCGGACGTTTTGAACTAAGCTACAATTTTCCGGTTTTAATACTCGATCAGCCTCTGCTTAGTATGGGTTTGGTGAAAGCAGTCTATGGAAAGATATCTTGGGTGGAAGCAGGAGCAGGAGAAAATTTGTATAGGTTGCAATGGATTGGTAGTATTAAAGGTGAGCTTTGTCTTCACAGCTTTTTAGCGGACGAGGTCCCTATCGATTTGATCGTAGGCTATGCTCATCCTCTGGAACCAAATCGCTTTGGTGAATGGTACCTAACCTTGAGTACTAATTTTCGCTAAAAAAATTGCTTGGGTATTTTTTATCATTAAAAATTTAAAAAGGATAGACCCTCAGGTGGCTTTTAGCCGCACCAGATGACAATGAAAATAGGTATCCCCCTCACCCTAACCCTCTCCCACCAAGGGGCGAGGGAAAAAAAATAAATGAAAGAATGAAATAGTTCCTTCTCCCTTTGATGGGAGAAGGTGAGGATGAGGGTGATATTTAAACTCATAACTGATTACTCATCACGCATCAAGGTATTTTCAGGGTAGACTCTCATGTTGCTTTTAGCCGCACCACATAAGGATGAAAACCCAATAACGGGCGAATATATGATGGGCGAACATTTAGGTTCGCCCCTACGGTTTCCTCACCTTGAATTTGGTCTATTAATTGATTTATTCATCAATTATTATTTGTAGGGGTAGACCTTTGTGTCTACCCAATTTGCTACCTTAAATTGATTTACAGGGTAGACCTTCATGTTGCTTAACATTAACCGGTTGTTGCCATTTTCTGGAGCTGTTCCATCATATACATATAATTCTTTAAAGGAACATCCGGTGGGACTAAATGATCGACAATTGGGAAATATCCACCCTGTTCCAGGAGCCAAGGGATCTTTTTTAACTCTTCATCTATTTCCTTTTTTCCCTTGGTAAGCTCTCGCTTATCGATGCCTCCAGCTATGATTAAATCTCTCCCATATTTTTTGCGCATAGCGATTGGATCAGAACCAGCTTGAACTTCCATTGGGAAGATTCCGTTTACTCCACCTTCAATAAGAAGTGGCACTAGTTCGTCGACATTTCCGTCGCAATCTAGCATAAAAATATCTACTCCATGTTTGCGTAGAAAATCAGTGAGAATTCGATAACGAGGGACCATCATTTCTTTAACAATTTTAGGGGAAATCAATAAACCACTTCTATAACACATATCTTCCCAAAGATTTACAAAGTCAAAGGTAATTCCAGCCGCAAAAATTTTCTTGAAAATTTCTAAAGAAAAATAAACCATGTGATCCATCATTTCTTCGATAAGTTTTGGGTCATCGTGAAGGGCATAACTGATACCAGTTAATCCCATCATATCTCGGAAAACCCCAAAAAGACTTATTGCCGAAACTCCTAAGGCAAAATCTCTTTCGTTCCAGGACCTGCCCTGAAGATGAGGATCGCGGAAAAAATCAGTATGGCTTATTACTTGCCAATTTTCTAAAAAGCGGGTAGGGGTTAATGGATCAAAGCGGGTTTTATAGGATTCCCAAGTTTTTCGATCAGGAACTGGATACCGAATAAATTGAGGCATGTTGGTTGGATTTTTTTTGGAAAAACGAACCACTCCACCATCAACTTCTTGAATGACTATGGTATTTTCATCTTCTTCCAAAACTTTTCTTTCAAATTGAGGGTCAACCGCTATTGGCCAGGGTGCATTATGGTAAGGTCTTAAACTAAGGGTCAAAGTATTAACCGGAAGGTACTCAACTCGGTCTTTTCCTAAACTAACATAATCATAAGGACTGACGTTTTCGGGAATACCCTCCTGACGCCAACGTTCAACGGTTTCAAACCAAAACCAATGACGAAAAACAAATGAATCTCCCGATCGTTGAAAGTGAGCTATTTTTATAAATCTTTCACGATCATTCATAAGCTTCCTCCCTTTTACCTTTTTAAAAAAGCCATCCTTGCTTATTATTATAAGGGAAATTTATCCTTTACATTAATAAATTAAAATTTTGTTAGAAAAAAATCCATTTCTCTAATAGGTTGCGCTATACTATATTTAATGGTGGAGGGGGCAATGCAAAACTGGTATTATAATAAATATGTTACTCATATTCCCGAAGAATACCGATTGATTTTATTTGAAATCCTATTGGTTGGGATTTTTTTCCTTTTGGCAGCTTCTTCGACTCTTCTTTTTCATAGTATTCTGGGAATCATTAGCCTTTTTATTGGGTATAAAATCTTTTTTCTTGGTTCCAATTATCTTCAACTATCTTCTCAGCCCTTCATTTTCAGCATCAGTATACTAACCGTCGTTTATGTTGTCGTTGATTTTATAAGAGTCTTCCTATTTTGGAGGAATCCCTTTTTATTGAGAAATATTGTTGACCTTATTATTCAGCTCTGGTTGATTGCCCGCTTTGCTGAGTGTGCAGTTTTTTTAATTGGATTTCTTGCCTGGTTTAAAAGATACCGTTTTTTATATTTAGGACTCATTTACTTGGGAATGGTTATTTTTTTGTTCTTCAGTTCATTCCTTTGGAATATATTTCCTCAATGTTATCAACCGGGTTTAGGTCTAACAAATTTTACACTGGTGAGTGAATATTTTATCAGTGCTTTTATTTACATCACTCTATCTATTATTCTTTTTTATGGGAAAAAGATACCCATCCCAGTTCTTCGCCCACTTATCATTGCTTTCATTCTGAGTATTGGGACCGAGATGGTATTTACCATGTTTCGTAACCAATATGGTTTCATGATTGAATGGCGAACGATGGTTAAATTTTTATCACTCCTTTTTATTCATCAGGCAATTGTACAAGCTATTCAAGAAAAAAATGAAAAAAACCGAATATCGAGTTGTTTGAATAATCATTTTGAATAAAAACCCAACCCTTAAGGGATATCAATTCAATCCGTAACTATGCTTACTTATCGCCTTTACACTTATTACAGTATTTTATTTTACCCTTACCCATTGATTAGTTTTGGAGCTCTTGAGAATAGCTTCACATAAGACAACTTCCCGCAAGCCATCTTTAAATCCAGGGAAATTTTTCGGAGCACTGGAATCCAGGATAGCTTGATACACTTCTTTAAAAAGTTGTTTTGAGGTATCGGGGAAACCTTCATTATGACCGCCCGGGAAAGAAACAATTTTTCTGGTTTCACTATCTAAAAGTGAGGGATCTTTTAATAGCATTTGATTGGCTTGATCTCGATAACCAATCCAGAGTTGGTTAGGTTTTTCCGAATCCCAAGCAATGGCTTTCTGAGAACCATCTATTTCGAAGTACAAGCGATTTTTTCTCCCAGCTGCTACTTGATTTAC
>JAGPGC010000082.1 GCA_018056205.1 Candidatus Atribacteria bacterium
ATCAAGTTCATCTGATGAACAACGAAAATAATGTCAAAGTTGCCCTTCTATTTGAGGAGTAAAAGAATTAAAGATTGGCACTCGATCCGGTTTTACCCTCCTAAGAGCATTTAATACTCTCTGTTTCGAAGTCATATTCATTACTCCTTCAAAGCACTGAAAGTTAATCCACTGATTAGATTTTTGCGAACAATAATACCAAAAATAATAATTGGAATGCTAACCAAAAGTGAAGCAGCACACATTTGCCCCCAGGATATTTCAGCAAAACCGATGAAATTATAAACCCCCACTGTCACTGTACGACGGTTTACCCCAGTGAGAATTAAAGCAAAAAAGAATTCATTCCAAACAAAAATAAAACAGAGAACCGCGGTAGCAAGAATACCGGTAAAAGAAATGGGCACAGTGACATGCCATAAAACTCTTAAACGATTACAGCCATCTATCATGGCCGCTTCTTCCAATTCTATCGGAACTTCATCGATAAAACCACGTAAAACCCAGATAACAAAAGGAAGATTAAAAGCTATATAAATAAGTACTAAGCCAAGATAACTATCATATAGACCGATAGATCTAAACATTAGAAAAAATCATAAATAACAATTAGAATTAATATACCATATTTAAAGAGGATGATCCTTGCACCCAAATTTTAATCTTAAATTGTGAAATAGGTTTTTATATTAACATAATCTTACCTAATATAACCTAATTTTAAAAAAAAAGAAAAAAGGATGGTTTAAATAATTATGAGTCGAATTGGTATTATTGGAAATGTTGTTACCCCTGACAGAGTTATTGAAAACTCAACAGTGCTGCTTGAGAATAAAAAAATAGTAGGAATAATACAGCCAAATGAACCAGAACCAAAAGTTGATAAAAGTTTTAATTTCTCAGGTAAATATATTTATCCTGGCTTGATCGATCTTCATCTTCATGGAGTTTTGGGGCAGGATTCAACCGACGGTGATGAAAACGGTTTACAAGAAATTGCAAAATTCTGTGCGACATGTGGAGTGACAGGTTTTTTGGCTACAACTGTTTCTGAAAGTCATTCAAGACTAAAGAAAGCCATCGAAACAGTATCTAAATTGGTTAATGATACCTCCTATGCTCAAATTTTAGGAGTTCATTTAGAAGGACCCTATTTATCAGAAGGACGGCGAGGAGCTCATAACGCAAAAAATCTAAGAATGCCAAATTTTTCAGAGATAGAAGAGTTTTTGGAAATAAACCCTGGTTTGATTAAAAGGGTCACCTTAGCGCCCGAACTTCCAGGAAGTTTAGAGCTTATCGAATATTTAAGTAATCAAGGTGTTTGTGTTTCTTTAGGTCACAGCCAAGCTGATCAGAAAACCTGTTATTTGGCTTACTGTAAAGGGGCACGTTTGGTTACTCATTTATTTAACGGTATGGATCCTCTGAATCAACGAAAACCAAATTTACTTTCTTTTGCTCTGGGTTTTGATGATATAACCATTGAGCTCATAGCTGATATGATTCATGTTCATCCGGATATTATTAAAATTGCTTTAAAGTGTAAAGATGAGGAGCACTTTATTGCGGTTAGCGATGCAGTGAGACCTACCGGCTTTCCCGACGGTGAATACGAATTTGGTGGAGAAACTATGGTTGTCGAGAATGGAATTGCTCGAATGAAAACCACCATGAGCCTGGCAGGAAGCACCTCTCCCCTCAACCGTTGCCTTGCCAATTTACGAACTCATTTTCAAATTTCTCATCCCCGTTTATCAAAAATTGGTAGTCTGATTCCTGCTCGACTTATTAAGATGGATCACCAAATTGGAAGTCTTGAAATTAACAAAATTGGAAATATTGCTATATTTGATGAGGAATTTAAATGCCTTGCTACTTTTGTTAAGGGTGAAAAAGTTGCATTAAATGAGTAATTGGCCCAACCTATTGTTGAATATATCCTCTTTTTTGACATTCATCAAGAAATTCATGGTATTTTTCTTGATATTGAGATGATATCGATTTTTGAGGTTCGTAAACCTCTTTAATTTTTACCATTTTTTCGCAAGCAAGAGATAAACTTCCATAAAATTTGGAGGCAGCAATAATACAAGCACCCATAGCAGATTCGGTCGTTTTTGGAAGGAATATTGGTTTAGATAAAATGTTGGACCTTATTTGACACCAAATTTTACTGTTTGCACCGCTTCCCGAGGAAAAAACTCTTTGGATTGGTGAAGCTCCTAACTTTTCCAAGATTTGATAACTCAATTTTTCAACATACCCTACTCCTTCGAGACAAGCAGTGTAAAATTCAAGACGACTTGACTCTTTTCGGTTTTGGAAAAATTCAGCTTGAGGCGATGCCAAAGGAAGCCGCTCTCCTTTTCTGGTCAAAGGATACAGAATTAAAGATGTGGGAATAGGCATTTCTTCTACCTTCTTGTCCCACTCTTTTAAATTTTCATTTGGGAAAAATTTTTGTAAACACTCACCACCAGTATTACTTGCACCACCTGGTAGCCAATAACCAGCTGGATGGAGATGGCAATAGATTCTTCCCATGGGATCTTTGATCAAATTCTTGGAAATTCCACGAATAACCAAAGTAGTTCCAATGGTACTGGAGATGTCGCCTGGTATCCTTGCGCCTGAAGCAAAAAAAGAAGCTGTTCCATCAGTTGCTCCTGCTAAAATTTTCAATAAAGGGGAAAGGTGAAATTTTTTGGCAATTGAAGCTCTTATGATACCGGATTCTTCACCGGTTTTTATGACGGGGGGAAGCTTTTGAATATCAATTCCTAATTGATCTTGAATAAATCTTGGCCATTTCATTTCTAAAAGGTCAAAACCCATTTTAAGTGAATTGGAAATATCGGATAAAAAGAGGTCATCAGTAAGCTTCAATTGTAAAAAATCGCCAGCATGTATAAATATTTTGGTTTTTTCATAAATATCAGGTAAGTGATTTTTAATCCAAAGCACTTTACAGAGCGCAAAAGAAGGATCAAATTGATAACCAATTTTTTGAGTAAAATCCTTAGCAACTTGGTTGATGAACAAAGACTCCTCTTTGGCTCGACTGTCGTTATACATAATTGCAGGAAGAAGGGTTTGGTTATTCTCATCAATAGGTATGATAGTTCCTGATGTTGAATCTATAGATAAATAATTAATATCATAGGAAGAGTATCCGTTGTTTTTTAAATCGTCTAAAGTTTTTTGAATGCAAATTTGGGTTTTATCCCACCATTCATTGGGATCTTGTTCAAATCGATCTCCAATTTTGTTTGAAGTAAGAATTTTTTCTTGGCTATCAGCAACAATGTTTCCTTCCAGATCTGAGACCAAACACCGTATACCCTGAGTACCACAGTCGATACCCATGACTAAAGCCTTGTATTTACTCATTTTTAGCCACCTTTATAAATTATCAATTATTGTACTTAAAGGATAAGAATTTTTCACTATTTTACAAAGAAATGATTGCCAAAATTTTATGGGAGTTATGATTAAAACAAGAAATGACTTTGTAATTTATGTATAATTGCCTTGGTAAATAATTAAATTCAATTAATATAATACCTCATATTGTAAAAATTTCTTTAGTTGACCTTCTTGATTAGACTGGATATAATGTAAACCGCAACTTGATAAATATTAAATTATCATGGCAATGGAAGGAGACGCCTCGAGCATGAAAAGAACTTACCAGCCTCATAATTTAAGAAGAAAACGTACTCATGGTTTCTTAAAAAGAATGAGTACTCAAGGAGGAAGAGACGTTTTTAAAAGAAGAAGAGCAAAAGGGAGAAAACGTCTTTGTGTTTAGAAAATTAATAAATGGAAACTATTTCTACTTCAAAAGACTTCAAACAAATATTTAAAAATGGGAAAAAGATAGATAGTGGTCCAATCCGGTTATGGTATCTCCAAAAAAAAGAATCAAAAATGAGAATATGTTTTATTGGAAGAAGCAAGAAAGCAGTTAATAGAAATCGAATTCGAAGGAGGCTCAGGGAAAGTTTTAGGTTATATTTTTACCCTTTAATTAATGATTCGGCTTTTGATTTAATTTTTATGAGCGATGAAAGACTTATGAATGCAGATTTTTGTGAGATTATTCATTGGATGGGCGAATTGCTCGAGAAGTCAGGCGTAGCGAATGGAGCTGTTTTTGATTGTGAATATTAGGGATTTTATTGTTAATTTTGTAGATAAGGCACTAAAATTTTATCAAATTTATATATCTCCATCATTACCTTCAAGTTGCCGCTTTGAGCCAACCTGTTCTCAGTATGCCCGTGATGCTATTCGGAAATATGGAGTTTTAAAAGGCGGGATGATGGCACTAAAGAGATTATTACGATGTCATCCCTATTCCCGCGGTGGTTATGACCCAGTTCGATAAAAATAGGTGATAAAACAATGTGGACTCAGATTTGGAATGGATTAGCAGCTGCTATGGAATGGATTCTTCAATTATTTTATGGATGGACCCATAATTATGGAATTTCGATAATTCTTTTAACTGCTGTTATTCGTATTGCTCTTTATCCGGTGATTAGAAAACAAAATATATCAACCAAAGCCATGCAAGAGTTACAACCAGAAATAAAGAAACTGCAGGAAAAATACAAAAATGATCCCCAAAAACTTAATCAAGAAATAATGAGCCTTTATAAAGAAAAAGGAGTCAGTCCCTTAGGAGGATGTCTTCCTCTATTGATTCAGCTTCCGTTTCTGTTTGTTCTTTATAGGGTTTTGGTGAATTATGACTATGGTCAAGCAGGATTTCTCTGGTTACCCAGCCTATCAGCCGCCGATCCTTTTTATATTTTACCATTATTAATGGGATTTACAACCTATTTACAACAGAGAATGACTGTACCAGCGGCTGGAAAGGAAGGTACCCAGCAAAACATGATCATGATGATCATTATGCCGATATTCTTAGTTTTTATAAGTTGGAACCTTCCTTCGGGAGTCCTCCTTTATTGGTTTGTTTCAAATCTGTTTTATATTTTCCAACAGTATATGGTTTATGTTAAAAACCCTAAGCAAGCAATATCAACATCATCTAATGTAATAATTGAAGCCGATCCCAAAAATGATTTAGCCGTTGTAGAAGAGAAGGTTTCTTCTCAAGTTTCTTCTCCAAAAACACCAAAAAAAGGGGGTAAGAAACATGCGAAGAAGCGTTGAGGTTTCAGGAAAAACTGTTGATGAGGTGCTCGAAAGAGCTTCAAAGTATTTTGATGTACCAAAAGAAAAACTATCTTATGAAGTGCTCTCAGAGAACCGAGGTTTTCTTGGGATTTTAGTACCTCGAACCGTACGTGTTCGAGTTTGGATTGAGAGCAATGATAACCAAGAACAAAAATCTACTGAAGTTTTAAATAAAAATAAGAAAGAAAAAATAGATTTTAAAGAAGAATCTTCTTTCAAAAATTCAGATAATTTAGTTGATGAAAGTTACCAAGATTTAAAAAAAGCCCAGGAAGAAATAAGAGATATTTTTGAAAATCTTATAAAAAAAATGAACATTAACATTGAGTATCATGTACGAGAAAACGGTAAAAAAGTGTACCTTGATATTGATGGGGTAGATGCTGGTTTGCTTATTGGAAAACATGGTGAAACCTTAGAAGCTTTAGAATCTTTCTTAAAAATAATTTTAGTAAAAAATGGT
>JAGPGC010000004.1 GCA_018056205.1 Candidatus Atribacteria bacterium
GTTATGGAAATGGCAATGAATCGTGTGGAGTTATAAGAATATTAAAAGATCTGGATAAACCGGTTTATAATAAACATGTTCTTATTATTGAAGATATTGTTGATACTGGTCTCACCCTACAGCACCTCAAAGAGGTGCTAACCATTCGGGAACCAGCCAGTTTGAAAGTATGTACATTATTAGATAAGCGTGAAAGAAGAATAGTAAAAAATTTAGAGATTGAATATACCGGCTTTATTATTCCAGATCAATTTGTAGTTGGTTATGGTTTAGATTATGCTGAAAAATATCGAAATTATCCCTTTATTTTTGTATTGAAACCAAAATATTATCAAACAGTTTAATATGTTACAATTAATTTAAGGTCAATTATTTTTAAAGAAATATTAATAAAGCCATTCCGAATCAATTTTATAATATAACAAAAGGAGACTATCTGTTATGTATTTATGTTGGAATAATCAGAGGAGGATGAATAAATAAGTGAAATTGAATAATACCCCAGGTGGGAAATTTTACAGAAACATGGGATTTTATCTCCTGTTTCTTATAATAATAGTTTCATTAGTAACCTCCTTCATGCAACAGGAAATACCACCTCGAGCATTTACTTATACAGAGTTTTTAGATTTGGTCAAAGGAAACGAGGTTGACAGTGTTACCATTATTGATAAAAATATATTAGGGCGTCTTAAAGATGGAACTAGTTTTACAACCTATGCTCCTGAAGACCCACAGCTAATTGAAATTTTGCGTAATCAAAATGTAAACATTGATGCTAAGCCACCCACCGAACCGTCCTGGTGGTCAAGGATTCTCGGTTCACTCATACCAACCGCTCTACTTATCATTGTATGGATTTTTTTACTTCAGCAATTCCAAGGTGGTGGAAGTAAGGTTACCTCTTTTTCAAAGAGTCATGCTCGGATGGTAGACTCGGAAAAAGTCAAAGTTACCTTTGCAGATGTAGCTGGCATTGAGGAGGTTAAGGATGAACTGAGTGAAGTGGTAGATTTTTTAAAAAATCCGCGCAAGTATCAAAAATTAGGAGCTCGAATTCCACGAGGAGTATTATTGTATGGACCACCGGGCACTGGAAAGACACTTTTAGCAAAAGCAGTCGCTGGAGAAGCAAAAGTTCCCTTTTTTAGTATAAGTGGATCAGACTTTGTTGAAATGTTTGTTGGTGTAGGAGCAGCTCGAGTAAGAGATTTATTCGGGAATGCAAAACGCAACGCTCCTTGTATTGTTTTTGTTGATGAACTAGATGCTGTTGGGCGACATCGTGGTGCTGGTTTGGGAGGAGGACATGATGAAAGGGAACAAACCTTAAACCAACTCTTGGTTGAGATGGATGGATTTGATCCTAATCAAGGGGTGATATTAATTGCTGCAACTAACCGACCCGATATTCTTGATCCAGCCCTTCTTAGGCCAGGGCGGTTTGATAGAAGGATAGCTGTACCTCGACCTGATGTATTAGGGAGAGAGTCCATTATTAAAGTACATTCGAAAGGAAAACCGCTGGGAAAGGATATTGACCTCAAAATATTGGCTCGGAGAACACCAGGGTTTGTTGGTGCCGACCTGGCTAATATGATGAATGAAGCAGCTCTTATTGCAGCTCGAAAGGGAAAAGAGGTAATTGAAATGTCGGATATGGAAGAAGCGATTGACAAAGTCATTGCTGGGCCAGAAAGGAAAAATGTCATAATCAGTGATAAGGAAAAAAGGGTAGTTGCCTATCATGAGGCAGGTCATGCCTTAGTAACTAAATTTCTTCCTAATACCGATCCTGTTCATAAAATATCTATCATTCCCCGCGGTGGTTCTGCTCTGGGATATACCCTACAACTTCCCACCGAAGATCGATATCTTATTAGTAAACAAGAATTAATGGCTCGTTTGGCGGTTCTTTTGGGTGGGCGAGTAGTTGAGGAAATCATTTTTGGGGATGTAACCACTGGTGCTTATGATGATTTACAAAAAGCAACTGAAATAGCTCGAGAAATGGTTTGTGAATATGGGATGAGTGATACTCTTGGACCTTTAACTTTGGGTCGAAGACACAAAGAAGTATTTTTAGGAAAAGATATAGCTGAAGACCGAAATTATAGTGAAGAAATCGCTTATACAATCGATAAGGAGGTCAGAAAGATTATTGATAGTTCTTATGAAAAGGCTCGCACAATAATTATGAATAATAGAGATAAACTTGATAAACTCACAACAATTTTATTAGAAAAAGAAGTTTTAGAAAGAGAAGAAATTGATAAAATTTTAAATGTAAACGGGAATGAAAATCCTAAGTTGCCAACAGAAGAAGATAAAAATAATCAAACAGCAAATGCGCAATTATTATCAAATATTCCTTCAGAACAGGAAGGGAGGAATAATACAAGATGAAGAGTAATACTCTTCGGGTGGGATTAACTGGAGTTGCTTCAACAATTGTTAGTAAAGAAAATACTGCTGATAGATTTGAAAAGGATATGGTTCCGGCGTTTGCTACCCCTATGTTAGTATCACTTATGGATAACGCCGCTTTTTATGCAGTAAAAAATCATTTATCAGATGGATATGAAAGCGTCGGGACCCGTATCAGTATATCCCATATTGCTGCAACTCCGCCGGGAATGAAAGTTACCGCCCGAGCTACTTTGGTTGAAATCTATAGAAATCGATTAGTTTTTGAGGCTGAAGCCTTTGACGAAGTCGAAAAAATTGGTGAAGGAAAATTAGAGCGATTTGTAGTTAAAAGAGAGAATTTTTTGAAAAAGCTAGAACAAAAAACCCGGATGAAATCAAAATCTTTAGATGAAAGACAATAATGTATAAATGTTGTTTCATGTGAAATGGTGATGAGTAAATGCGACAATTTGCTGTATTTGGTTTAGGTATTTTTGGTAAGAATATAGCGTTAGCCCTCTATCAGCAAGGTTTTATGGTTTTAGGGGTGGATATTGATGAAGTCCCAGTGAGAGACCTGGCAAGTAAGATTAGTGAAGTTGTTCAAGCCGATACCACTGATGAAAAGGTTTTAGAGGCGCTTGGGATAAGGAATTTTGATGTAGCTATTGTAAGCATTGGAAATGACATACAATCGAGTGTTCTCACAACTTTAGCTTTAAAGGATATGGGAGTTCCATTTATCGTAGCTCGAGCAATTAATGAAAATCACGGAAAAATTCTAAGTAAAGTTGGTGCCGATCGGGTAATATTTCCGGAAAAAGATATGGCAATAAAAGTTGCCAAAACCCTTTCTTTTCAAAATGCCATTCGAACTGAAGAGCTTTTTCCTGGTTATAATATTGTTGAATCGAAACTTCCTGCAGCTCTGGCAAATACGACTTTAAGTAAGTCTCAATTGAGAAATCGCTTTGGTGTTACCATCTTAGCAATAAAAAGAGCCGATGAATATATAGTTTCTCCTGCGGCTAGTGAGGTATTGAATAAGAATGATATCATTTATATCCTTGGGGATGAGCAACAGCTTAAAAGGTTTTTTCGCGAATTAGCTACTGAACGAACCGATGATGGGGGATCTTGATGAAAGCACAAGTAGAATGTTTTTGTTGTAATATACGTCAAACCCAAGAAGCAGTGGAAAAAGCAGGGAAAGACCGCCAATTTACCTGGCAGGTATTACAAAAGATATGTCTTAATTATGCTCATGCCGATCCAGAATGGACGCCAGCTTTTATGACCACTATTGCTCACCATATTGCTCAGGAAATGGTTGGCATCGAGGATCTATATTATGAAGAAAAAAGATATTATAATCGAATGGCTTTAAAACTTTATCCCCAATTAAAAGAATATGTGGAAAAAAGTAGAAATCGATTAGAAACAGCTTTAAGAATAGCAATCGCAGGGAATATTATTGATTTAGGTGTTTATAAGGAAGTACAAGTTGGAGAAATTCTTGATCAAATTGAATATACACCTTGGGGAATCTATGACTGGGATGATTTCCAAGCGGTTCTCAAGTCTTCAAAAATACTTCTTTATATTGGTGATAATGCTGGTGAAGTAGTATTTGACCGAGTTTTTTTAGAGGAAATAAATCAAGGAAGAAAAATTTATTTTGTTGTAAAAGGGAAGCCGGTTTCTAATGATGCGATTAGAGAAGATGCTATTGAAGCTGGGATAGATAAAGTGGCAACAATTTTGACGACTGGCCAGGGTGAAATTGGGATTGATATCGAGCGAGCTCCTCAAGAAGTTCAAGAAATATGGAAAAAAGCTGATTGTATTTTGTCCAAGGGTCAAGGAAATTTCGAGACTCTTAGTGATCGATCAGAAAGTATGTATTATCTTTTAAAAGCAAAGTGTAAAGCAGTATCGAGGGAACTTGGTGTTGAACAGGGAGCACTTATTTTAAAGAAAAACAGGAAATAGGTTATATGATACTTCTAACTTTATTAACCCTACTTTTTAGCCAAGAGGGATAAGGGGGTTTAATAAAGTGGAACGATACGGAAAGATGAGGTCTTCAACTTGGGATAGCATCGCTTAAGATGACAACATTTTTTAATCATCACTGCTCACTCAGCATTAAATACAGTGTTAAACGGATAAATTATATAGTATTATTTGTATAAGTATTGCAAAAATGATTAATTATCTTTATCATATAGTTGTATTTTTGCGAATAAAGCTTATAGATTTGCAAAAAAATCAATTTTCATGCAAAATGATTTAAAATTTTATAAAATAGAATGCCCAATAACATTACTGTCAAGGAGATCGTCAAAAGGTGACTATGACCCAAGTTAAAGCCTGTGGCGGGATAGTAAGGAAAATTGAAGGGCAAAACCAATTTATACTCCTTATTAGAAAAAAGAATTCCACATTATGGACGCTTCCTAAGGGCCACCTGGAAAATAACGAATCTGACCAGATAACAGCTTTAAGAGAAGTTAAGGAAGAAACAGGTTATATTTGTAATATTGAAAAGAAAGCTGGGGAAATTCAATATCAATATCATAAGGATGGTCAAAACTTTTTAGAAAAAGTAATCTATTTTGTTATGGTACCGTTAAAAGATACTAATAATCATGATACTGAGGAAATCGAAGAAATTCGTTGGGTAAAAATTGAAGAAGCAAGGAATTTACTTTTTTATAATAATGAAAAAGAAATTGTTCAAAATCTAATAAAAGAAAATACTAAAAAAATTGCCATTGAGAAAGGAGGATAATTGATAAGCTATTAAAAAAATGT
This sequence comes from Candidatus Atribacteria bacterium, assembly GCA_018056205.1. GTDB lineage: Bacteria > Atribacterota > Atribacteria > Atribacterales > Atribacteraceae > Atribacter. The sequence goes on from JAGPGC010000004.1 coordinate 5,227, forward strand.
ATAAATAACTTGAATTTTTCTTTGGAATAGGGTAAAAGGAGGGGGAATGTTGGTTTCCCCAAGATCACAGGGAAACGGATCCCCAAAAAAATAGCAATTCAATGCGGACGAAGGAGGTAAACCAATGGAACTTCTCAAGATCTCTTCAAAAACTAGACCAGCCGCCTTAGCTGGGGCTTTAGCAGGTGTGATAAGGGAACATGGGAAGGCAGAGATGCAAGCTGTGGGAGCAGGAGCGGTGAATCAAGCGGTAAAAGCGATAGCTATTGCGAGGGGTTATCTTGCACCAAGTGGTATAGATCTAGTTTGTATTCCAGCATTTGTTGATGTTAAAATTGATGAAAATGAGAAAACTGCAATAAGATTCATAGTTCTTCCTGGATAGGGGAAATCAGAAATTCAGATTAAAAGGAGGTAAGTGGAGGGATGAATAAACAAGAGTTAGTAAATGTATTGTCAGAAAATATTAACAAAAATCGTAAGGAAAAAATTTCCAAAAAAGATATGGCTATGATAGTTGACAGCTTGTTTGATTCTATTCAAAAGGAGTTGAAAAAAGGAGGGAAAATTCAACTCGTTGGATTTGGGACATTTGGTGTAAAAACCCGAGCTGGACGGAGAGGAAGAAATCCTCAAACTGGAAAAGAGATTCAAATTCCTTCCACAAAAGTACCATTTTTCCGTCCTGGTAAAGTTTTAAAAGAAATCGTAAAATAAGTTTTTTGAAAATTTTATATTTTTTATATTTAAAAAAGAAGGGGTATTACCCCTTCTTTTTTATTCGTATAATATGAGCAGAAAACATTCTAAAGCTTTAAGAAGGAGACACCGTCGTGCTGTGTGATTATCATATCCATACTCATCGGTGTGGTGATGCTCAAGGTAATTATGAAGAATATATTGAAAATGCCTTAAAAGCCGGGTTAACCGAAATTGGTTTTTCTGGGCATTGTCCTCAGTATTTTCTTCCCAAAGAAAAAAGAACACGTCATTGCTCAATACCCGATGATGAATTGGAAATCTATATAGAAGAAGTAGAGTCACTTAAAAAAAAATATAAAGATATAATCTCGATAAAAACTGGTTTAGAAGTGGATTATATACCTGGGAAAGAAAAAGAAGCCATGTCGGTAGTGAAATTTTATGACTGGGATTATCTTTTTTTATCAGTTCATTTTTTAGGAGATTGGGCGTTTGATCACCCAAAATATATTCATTATTATGAAAAACGAGATATTAATGAGATTTATCGATCCTATTATAAAATATTAATGCAAGGAATTGAGACTGGTTGTTATGATATTATTGCTCATTTTGATCTCCCGAAAAAATTTCGTTATCAACCTACCGAGGTAATTAGCGAAGAGGATCAAGCTATTCAACTGTGTAAGAAATATGGTATGGTAATTGAAGTGAATACTGCAGGTTATCGAAAACCTATTGGAGAAGCTTATCCATCGAAAAATATTTTGCAAAAATGCTTTCAAGCTCAGGTTCCAATTTGCCTTGGTTCAGATGCTCATCGTCCTGATGAGGTCGGGAAAGACTTTAAATCAGCTTTAGATTTATTAAAAAAAGTTGGGTATAGCCATTTAACTCAATTCAATAAAAAAAGAAAATTAAATTATCCTATTGGAGATGAATAGAAGAGAAAATCCAAAAGGATCAAATAATAGCTTTAAAATTTGGTTAAGTGAAGATAGAGGGAGTTTAAAATGAGGATGATTATAGCTATGATTTCAATTGTAATCCTCGTACCTCTTCTTTTTTTAAAGCTGGCTCGTGACTATCCCCATTTGGCATTATTTCGTAATTTTATTTGGATTATTATTATTGTTTTAATTTTAATATTTTTATCAGCTATAGGGGGAGGGAAAAGATAACTGATCTTATGAACACTATAATAGACCTTCCAAGAAAAACCAAAATAGTTGCTACTATAGGACCCAGTGTTTCCAGTCCTGAAAATATTGTGAAGTTAATACAAGGAGGAGTGGATGTTTTTCGATTAAATTTTTCTCATGGTACTCTGGAAGAACATTGGTCTTTTCTCCAAACCATTCGGGAATATGATACTAAACAGAAGGAATTTCATGCGGTTATAGGCGATCTTCCTGGTCCAAAACTAAGGATAGGAGAAATTCAAGGAGGAGACATTGAACTTAATGATGGAGCAGTTATCTATATAATTCATTCAAATTCTCCCGGTTCAAAGGCAATTATTACCGTTGAGAATGATGAATTATTTACCCTTCTCAAACCAGGAGATATTTTTTTTATCAATGATGGCTTAATTCGTTTAAGAGTTATTTCAAATGAAAGTCATTCGATTTTATGTAAAGTAGAAAAGGGAGGAAATATATCTTCACGTAAAGGAATAAATATTCCTTATCTTCCCGATAGTTTTCCTTCATTAACAACCCGAGATCTTCAGATATTGGAATCTATTAAAGAATGGGATTTGGATTTCATTGCTCTTTCTTTTGTTCGTGGAGTGAAAGATATCTTCACCTTACGTGAAACAATATCAACATTTCCTCGGCCGTTTTCAATTATTGCCAAAATTGAAAAACCGCAGGCTCTTAAGGAGATTGAAGAAATCATTGAAGCGTCAGATGGAATAATGATTGCCCGGGGAGACCTTGGAGTTGAAATACCGGTTGAATCAGTTCCATATTGGCAGAAAAGAATAATTTTTGAATCACGTTGCCGCTGCAAACCGGTGATTGTTGCAACGCAGATGCTGGATAGTATGATTCGAAATCCAATTCCGACTCGGGCGGAGGTTAGCGATGTCGCCGGTGCAATTTATGATGGGACAGATGCAATTATGCTGTCCGGTGAAACAGCCATGGGTAACTTCCCACTGGAATCGGTACAGATGGCGAGTAGAATAGCTGGTTTTAATGAAAGGTTTGTTAGTTTTGTTTCTGATGTTCAAAAGATTATGGATGATAATTCTGATTTATCCAGTGCTATATCTTTTGGTGCTTGGGAAATTGCTCAGAACCTTAAACTTCCTGTTATGGTGACGGCAACTTATTCAGGAAGCACTGCTCGAAGAATATCACGATTTAGACCCAATATTCCAATTCTTGCCTTTTCTCCTCAGTTGCGTGTTCTTCGCCATTTAAAGTTGTCCTATGGAGTGATACCTCTTACCATGAATATATGTACTGAACCTTCCGAGTTAATCGAGGAAGTAAAAAAGCTAACGCTAACTTCTGGCCTTGGAAAGAAAGGTGATAAAATTGTTATTACTGCTGGAATTCCAATGCAAAAATCTGGTTTTACCAATTTACTTCAGGTAGAAGAATTATAAAAAATAATTGTAGAAAGCAATAAGAAAGTTAATCAGATTTTAGTATTATTTGCAGAATGAAACAAGTAAAAATGATTTAAAAATTTTTCATTAATTATATTTATAAGGAGTAAAATTTCTAAGTCAAGGGAGAATCATTAATGGATTTTATCGCTCTACTTCGCGAATACCCGGTTATTCCAGCCCTTCGCTTGGCAGGAAGGAAAACGATAGATTTTTCAATTATTCGCCCCGGTGGACCTTGTTTTCTTCTCGATGGAAATTTGAATAATATACATGAAGTGTTAGAAAAATTAGAAAAATACTTCTCCATCATTTTCCTACATTTCGATTTATTCTCCGGTCTTTCTCCTGATAATGATGGCTTACTCTATTTAAAAAAGAATTTTCAGAAAATTAATGGAATCATATCAACCCGATCCCGTACTTTGTCAATAGCAAAAAAACAGGGTTTTATGACGATATTTAGAATTTTCCTTTTAGATAGTGAAAGTTTGAATACCGGGTTAAAAGTTGCTTCTCAATTGTCTCCAGATGCTATTGAAATATTACCTGGCATAATATTTCCCTTTGTCCGAGAGTTTATTCCGGTAGAAAATTTACCTCCTCTTATTTGTGGAGGATTTATTCGCAACCAACAGGAGGTCGAAACCATTTTGAAATCAAAAGCCACAGCGATATCGACAAGTTCACCAGATTTATGGACAATTTAATTGTGATCATTTCTTATTGATAAAAACCATATTGGTTAGATATTTAAAATATGGAATGGATAATTTTTGTCAAAAAGAAGGTGAAGGTTGTATTTCAAATTCGAAGCTTACTTCTTTTATATCTTCAAGAATTCTGGTTTGATTCTCAATTCGGCTATTTTTCCCTTTTAATTTTTCCCCGTTTTTTCCCACTAAACTTTGAATCTGAGGAATTTGTTTAATGGGGGAAAAGAAAACTCGGATTTGAAAAGGACCCTGGGAAAATTGGTATTTTTCAGGTGCTTGGAGTAAAACCTGGAATGAATTATTTTTAACAATAGCGTTGGTTTGTAAATCAAATTGGTTGGGGTATTTGGGTGTACTCAACTGACGAAATAAAATTTCTAAAAGCGAGCCGTCGGGTAGGTCGGTTTCTCCAGTGATAATTATTGATTTATCAAAACGGGTTACCAGGGATATCGAGAGAGAAATATATTGATCGAGTGCAGGCTCCTCATTTAAAAAATATTTTTCCGATTCCCTTAACCAATCAATAGCTGGAGTCTGAATAGATTTTTGATCAATAAGATTGTCTGGAACATCCTGATTAGATAAGTTATCTGTAATGGTAGATTTTTCAGTATTTGAAGGTAACATCGATTGGGGTGGAGGAGAGGTTATAATTAATAATAAAAATGATACTGCAGCAATTGTTCCATAGATAAGCATGACTAAAAATCTTCTTTTTTTAAGATGAATTATAACCAGGGATGGATTGATTAATCCTATTATAAATAGAATTAAAGAAATCATAGTAAGCATCAAAAAGAAATAAACCATAATAATTCTCATACTCCCAATAATTAATTAAATTATTATTTAATATTTTCTTAATTTTAAAATATTACTATTTTTAAAATATTGAGAAAGAATATTTTTTATTCTATGGTAAGCTCATTGGAAGCCTTAATTGAAGCATGGCGATTTTCATTTTAGTAACAGGGATCATAGTCGTTTGATTTTGTTTTTCGGCCAATTCAAGAACCCGGTTATAAGCTTTTAAGGCTTCCACGTAGTTATTCTCTTCTTCATAAATAGTTCCTAATAAATTAATAGCACCAATTGAGTCAGGATTTTCTTTAAGAATTGCTACAAGAGATCTTTTTGCTTGGCTTTTCATCCCTAAACGAAAATACCACATAGCTTGATCGAGGAGAAAATCTTCTTGAGATGAATAGAGAGGCCGAGCTTGTTCGAAACTGGATTGAGCTTCAGTTAAATTGTTTAGTTTTTCCAAAACTGCTCCTTTTATAAGGTATGGAACTGGACGTTCCGGGAAAAGAGTTATTGCCCGTTCACATTCTTGAAGGATGTCATTATGTAAATTTGTGATACCATCCACATCGGTTTCAGTCAACAATTGATCGATTTTCTTTTCAATTGATGAATTTAAGTCTAAATACATTCTTTCTTGAGGAGGAAGGCGGAGAAAAAGAAAATACACCACCAACAGAATTACAAAAAAAATGCTAAAATTAAGTATATTTTTTTTAATAATCTTTTTTCGATTTTTTTCGTATTGGATATCTAACCACCACCACCACTGTTCAGGGGATGGATTTAAAGCAGCCCGTTGATCGACAAAAGCTTTTTTACCAATTAACTTAACCAAAAGGTGACTTTGTTTTTTTAACAAAGAATCATAATTACTTAAACGGGTTTCTTCCGGATCTAAATAGGCTTCTTTGGAACGGAAATAGGCAAGACCTTGTTCGATATTTGTTCTTATGAGGAGAATTTCTATAGCCTTTCCTTTTTGATCCTTTAAATTAGCTACTTTTTTTGCATAAGTGTCAATGAGATTTCTAATTTCATCTAAGGATAGATATGGATTTTCTGACATGAACAGCGCCACCTCCAAGTCATAATTTTAAACTATTACTGGCTAAGGGTAAACAGCGAATAACGAGAATAATACTTATTATTATTGTGTTCAAGTAATAATGCAAACTTGAATAGATAGGATTATAGTATATTTCAAAATTTTGTATTTTATTTATGAACAAAAATTCTTAAGGATAATAAATTAAAACAAGAGGATGTAATAAAAAAAGAATTTAAAAATTAAAAACGATATATATATATAACTGAAGGAGGCTAAAAAATGAATAATTCTGAACAACCAGAGAAATTAACCGCTAAAGATATCGCCAAAATGATAGATCATTCCCTACTCAGGCCCCAACTTACCCGAGAAGAGGTAATCGAAGGATGTAAATTAGCCAAAGAGTATGATGTAGCTTCAGTTTGTGTAAAACCCTGCGATGTACGAGTAGCTGTTGATGTACTTAAAGGGAGTAATGTTTTGGTCACAACGGTTATTGGTTTCCCACATGGATCTCACCGTACTGATGTAAAAGTATTTGAAGCTGAGAAAGCCTTAGACGATGGAGCGGTAGAATTAGATATGGTTTTAAATATTGGGCGACTTTTGTCCAGGGAGTTTGATTATGTTGAGCAGGATATTAGGGCGATTGTGGATGTTGCACACCGGAGAGGATTCATTGTTAAAGTCATTTTGGAAAATTACTATCTTACTGATGAACTAAAAGAAATTGCCTGTAAAATATGTGAAAAGGTTGGTGCTGATTTTGTTAAAACTTCCACTGGATTTGCACCAGGTGGAGCAACAATTGAGGACTTAAAGCTTATGCGTAAATCGGTAAAACCATCGATTCAAGTCAAAGCTGCAGGTGGGGTACGAACCTTAGATGGAGCATTAGCCGTTCGAGCTGTTGGTGGAGTTCGGTTTGGTGCTACCGCAACTAAAAGTATTATGGAAGAAGCCTATAAAAGGGAGGCAGATGGAACATTAGTTCTTCCAGTAGACCCTAAAGATTTAGGTCCAAGTAAGTAAAAATCAATTAAGAAGTATCGATGAAAAAAGGGAGGTTTTATAGAATGCCATTTGAGCACATGTTTACACCAATTAAGATTGCTAAAGTTGTGGTACCCAATCGTGTAGTTCATGTTCCTACTGATATTAGTTCGGCTAATGCAGATGGTTCGGTAAGCGATAGAGTGATTCGTTTTCATGAAGAAGTAGCCAAGGGAGGATGTGGTCTTATCATTGTAGGAGCAACCACACCGGATAGGGAAACTGGCCGCCCTACGGTTACTTGTTTATCTGCCGATGCCGATTATTTTATACCTGGTCTTCATCGATTGGCAACGGCCATGCAAAACCACGGAGCCAAGTGCGCAGTTCAAATTCAACACCCTGGTCGTCAGGCTGCATATCCCCGGAAAGGATTGATTTCTTGTAGTGATATGGTTACCGAGGTTCCTGGTTCAGCCGGACATGAAGTTATTTATGCTGGAGCGGTAGCTAAGGGTAAAGATATTCGTGGTATGGAAACTGAAGAAGTATACGATTTGATTGAAAAATTTGCTGAAGCTGCTTGGAGGGTTCAACAAGCTGGTTTTGATATGGTTGAACTACATGGAGCTCATGGTTATATGATAGCCCAGTTTTTAAGTCCCTATACCAACCAAAGAAATGACCGTTTTGGTGGATCATTAAAAAATAGAATGCGATTTGTTTTGGAAATTGTTAGTAGGATTAAGTATAAATGTGGTGTAGACTTTCCAATTGGGGTTAGATATTCTGGTGAAGAATGGATGCCTGGAAGTCGAACGCTCGATGAATCAATTGAAATTGCTAAAGAATTGGAGAAAGCTGGAGTGGCATTCCTGGACATTAGTGCTGGTATATTTGAAGCTTCAGGTCCGACCATGGATCCAATGTATTACGATGAAGGGTGGAATACCTATACCGCTGAAGCCATTAAAAAGGTAGTTAAAATACCAGTGATAACTAGCCATACCCTTCGAACTCCAGAATATTGTGACAAGATCATTGCCGAAGGAAAAACTGATATGGTTGGGTTATCCCGACAAATGGTTGCTGACCCCTATTGGGCTAATAAGGCCAAAGCCGGAAAAGTAAAGGAAATAAGAAAATGTATTTCCTGTTTAATTGGATGTTGGAAAGAGTCACTTTATATAAAAAGAGAAATGCGTTGTGCTGTTAATCCAGCCATTGGTGATGAAAGATTCTTGGATTTAAAACCAGCTTTAACTAAACTTAAAGTTGTAATAGTTGGTGGCGGGATTGCTGGTATGGAAGCCGCCCGAATAGCTACCTTGAGAGGACACCAGGTTACCCTTTTTGAAAAAGAAGATGAGTTAGGAGGAATTTTAAGAACCTGCTGTATGGTTCCTCCCAAATCCAAGATGAAATGGTATATGGATTGGATCCGAGAACAAATTAATGAATTAAAAGTTGAGGTAAAACTCAATACCATTGCTACATTGGATGAGTTAAAAAAGTATGATGTAGTCCTGTGTGGAGCTGGTGCCAATACAATTATTCCTGATATCCCTGGGGTAGAAAAAGCAATAAAATTTGAGGATGTTCTCCGTTGTACTAAGAAAAATTGTGAATATTGGCCAAAAGAGAGAATAGTTAAAACGGTAAAAGTCGGTCAGAAAGTCTTGGTTTGGGGGAATCATTATGCTGCAACCGATACCACCGAAGCCCTGGCTTTAAGAGGTAAAGAAGTCATTTATGTAACTGAAGATAAAGAAGTTGCTCCCAATATTGAACCAATTCATCGTGAAGTAATGATGTTACGATTTAACGGTGGTAATGGCCAAGGTCTGGAAGATAAAGCTTTCAAATTCCCGGTTGAAGTTCGTCTCAATACCACTGTCGTTGAAATTAAAGATGGAGCAGTGGTACTTATGAATGATGCTTTTGAAAAAGAAGTAATAGCTATTGATACAGTAGTATTAGCCAAGACTGAACCAAATACTGAATTATACGATAGCTTATTAGCTGCTGGTTTGAAGGTTATGAACATCGGTGATTCCAAATTAGTCAGGAATGTACGAGGAGCTATGACTGATGGTGCCAATGCTGGGTTAATTATTGACGAAGATATGTTCATGAATGCAAATGATACCCTTTCTTATGGATTGCCTTATGATGTGAAACTGCTAATGAAATAAGAAAGAGAAACTTAAAAGAAAGGTAATTTACACTTGAGGAAGATTGCTATGTCTAATTCCGTTACCAGATGATAATAGAGGGTCAAACTTAAAACCCACCCCAACAACTTTTTAAGAATGGAAATATGAAATATTTCCAAGAATTAGTTTTATTATTAAATCTCTTTCGATGGTAAATTTTAACGGATTGATGGGGTGGGTTTAACTTCACTTTCTTTCACTAATCACTGACTAAATAGAGAGGATTGATATCTATGTTTAAGTTGGGTTTTGTGAGTGCCATCTTTGCCGATTTAAGTTTTGAAGAAGTAATCATCTTTGCCTCTAATAATGGATATACCTGCGTAGAAATACTTTGTTGGCCTAAAGGAAAGGCAGAAAGAAGATATGCTGGAGTCACTCATATAGACGTCAATGAATTGGATGAAATGAAAATCAATTCAATAAAAAAATATGCGGCAGAAAAGAATGTTGAAATTTCCGCATTGGGGTATTATCCCAATCCACTTGATCCCGATCTGGAGAAAAGAGAATATTATATTGAACATTTAAAAGGGGTTATTGCTGCAGCAGCAAAACTCGGATTAAAAAATGTTAATACTTTTATTGGTAAAGATAAAAATAAGAATTTAGAAGACAATTTTCAAATTTTCAGAAAAGTATGGCCAGCCATAATTAAATACGCCGAAGAAAATAGCGTAAAAATTGGTATTGAGAATTGTCCAATGTTTTTCACTAATGATGAATGGCCGGGAGGGAATAATTTAGCAACTACTCCATCGATCTGGAAAAGAATGTTTGAAGAAATAAATAGTGATAATTTTGGTTTAAATTATGATCCTTCTCATCTTCTCTGGCAGCAGATTGATTATATAAAACCTATTTATGAGTTTAAAGATAAAATTTTTCATGTTCATATCAAAGATGTCAAAATTTATCGAGACAAGTTAGATCAGGTAGGCGTGCTTGCTACCCCTCTTGAGTTTCATTCACCCAAGCTACCTGGATTAGGTGAAATAAATTGGGGGAAATTTATATCTGCATTAACTGATATTGGATACCAGGGATGCGCCTGTGTTGAAGTTGAGGATCGGTCTTTTGAGGATTCCTTAGAATCTCGGAAAAATTCCTTAATTTTAAGCAGGCAATATCTCAGACAATTTATTGTATAAACGCCACATTTAAATAACTTTTCCTTATAATATTGATTGAAGAGGGAGGTGAAATATAAAAAATCAAACTTAAAGATTATAAAAATATTTTTATATTTTTAAATTAAAAGGAGGCTTTCAACAAGATGAAAAGAATAACAAAATTATTTTCTCTATTAATGGTTATTGGTTTGGTTTTGGCGTTTTCTTTAAGTAGCTTTGCTAAGGAACCCCCGGTGGTTGGTATTTCTACTGGTTCCTCGGGTACATCCTGGCGGAATATTATGATTGCTGCTTTAGAAGAAGTAGGCAATGAATATAAAGCAGCCGGGAAAATAGCTGATTATAAAATCGTGAATAATATTACTAATGGAGATGCGACTGAACAAGCCAATATCCTGCGTGATTTTATATCTCAAGGTGTTGATATCATCATGGTTAACCCCAATTCTCCTGATGCTCTCAATGGTGTCATTTCCGAAGCTCAGGATGAAGGAATATTAGTGGTCGCCTATGATGCTACGGTAACTGCACCTAATGTACTCAATGTAACGCTCGATCACTATGCCTGGAATAAGAAAAATGTTGAATATATTGCTTCGACCTTGCAAAAAGGGAATGTCATCCAGATTTACGGTTTAGATGGACATCCCGCCAACAACGAACGGATTCGGGCGACCGATGACGTTCTAAAAAATTACCCGGATATTAAATTGATTGCTAACACCACTGGGTATTGGGATCAAACTAAAGCCAAAGAAGTTGCTACCCAAATTATTGGATCCGGTCAACAAATTGATGGTGTTATCACCCAAGATGGAGAGGCTTTTGGAGTTTTATCGGCTTTTCTTGATGCTAACAAGCTTCCTAAAGTCATGTTTGGGGATCCTGGGACTGCATTTTTTAAAGAATGGAAAAAGTTAAGAGACCAAGGAGCTGACTTTAAAGCTTGTGCTCAACCAAATCCTCCCGGAATCGGTGGTACGGCTTTCCGCATGGCACTACAGTTGTATAATGGCAAGAATTTTAAACCCGGAGTTTTAGTCGACAATACCTATTTCTACAAAGTGAGTATGTTTATCACCGATGAAAATTTTGACGAAGGATGGGAACTCTTGAAAGATAAACCAGATGATTATCTATTAAGCGAAATCATGTCCGAAGAACAAGTAGCAGAACTTTTCGAATAAAAAAGAAACTCAATTAAAGATAACTTGTTGATTGAGAAGGGAGGTCAGATGTTTTGGCCTCCCTTTTATAAATAAATTTTAAGAAAATTAGTTTTTATTTTTATAGGTGAGTGATCGCTATGTTAGTTTTAGAAGTCAAGGGTATTAAAAAGAGGTTTGGAGGAGTAATTGCTCTTTCTAATGGAAATTTACGATGTTATAAAGGAAGAATTACTGGTCTTTTAGGGGCAAATGGCTCAGGGAAAAGCACTATTTCCAAGATTATTACTGGTGTCTATTCGGCGGATGAGGGAGAAATAATTTATCATGGGAAACCGGTAAAATATCGGAATCCCAGTGAAGCCAGGAAAGACGGAATTGCTATGGTATTTCAAAATCTTAGCTTGGTACCAGATTTAACCGTATGGCAAAATATTGTTTTGGGTTCCGAACAAAAGAATGGATTGTTTTTAGATAATAACAAAGCAAAAGAGCTCTCAAAAAATATTCTATCTCAGCTTCTTCCTGAATTAGATATTAATAAAAAAGTAAGTGAACTAAACCCTGGAGAGATGCAAATCGTTGAAATAGCCAAAGCTATTTCTGAAAATCCTCAACTACTTATTCTCGACGAACCAACCGCAGCCTTAGAGCAAACCCAGGTAAAAAGTCTTTTTAAATATATGAGGGATCTGGTAAAAAAAGGAGTAGCAATAATTTTTACCTCCCATCGCCTTTGGGAAGTAATGGAAATATGTGACGATGTTACAATTTTTAGAAATGGAGAGAACGTTGCTAATATTGATTTTGCTAAAGACGTGAGAGACCCAGAAAAAATTATAAGCTACATTACTGGAGAAACCCAAAAAGTAAGTAGTGAGAAAAAACCAAACTTGAAAACCAATGAAGTCATACTTAGAATTAAAAATTTAAGCTATGGGAAGATTCTAAAAGATATTTCTTTTGAGCTGCGTAAGGGAGAAATCTTAGGGATTGGAGGATTGGCAGGTCAAGGACAGCATGAACTCATGCTGGCCTTAGCTGGTAGTTATCCCGGAATACGTTGTGATATTGAAATCATGGATAAAGAAGTTCGACTAAATAAACCTGCTAAGGCAATTAAAAATGGGATTTTGCTGGTTCCAGGTGATAAATATTTGGAGGGTTTATTTTTAAAGCACTCAGTATTTAATAATATGATTTTTCCAAAAATGGGAATTCAGAACCACCCATTATTTGTTCCTTACCGAAAATATCGGAAAGAATGCGACCAGGTTATAAACGTTCTTTCAATAAAAACTCCCAATATTGATATGCCGGTTGAAACCTTATCAGGTGGGAACCAGCAAAAGGTTGTAGTTGGGAAGTGGTTGTCCTTCGATACTAATGTTCTCTTGTTAGCCGATCCAGCTAAAGGCGTAGACGTAGGAGCAAAAAGAGATCTCTATCAATTTATCGTCAACCAGGTACGGGACGAGAAAATGAGTGTAATCTTATATGCCAGTGATAATGAGGAACTTATCCAATATTGCGATAGAATATTAATTATGTATGAAGGACAGGTTGTGTCAACACTTGAAGGGGATGAAATTACCGATGAAAACATTGTGGCCTGCTCAATGAGGATAAAATAGGGCGTGAAGAAAGGAATGAGCGAAATTATCAAAACAAAAAAAGAAATTTCCTTCATTAAGAATATTTTTAAACCAGAATATTCAAATTTATTAATTTTAATTGTTATGTTTACTATAACTGCAATTTTGCAAAAGAACTTTTTTGAAATCAAGGCAATTGTTCGAAATATTAACGCCTTTATGCCATTAATCCTTCTTACTATGGGTGGAGCAGTGGTTATCATTTCTGGTGGCTTAGACCTTTCGGCGGGCTCAGCTCTTTCGCTCTACACCTGTGTGTTAACAACAGTAATGAAGAAAAATGATCCGATAACTGGCGTCTATGCACTACTTATTACTTTCGGGGTTGCAATTTTGGTGGGAGTGGTTAATGGGATAGGTATTGGATATTTGAGAATACCACCAGTTATTGTAACCTATGCTACTTCCTACATGTGGTTGGGAATTGCTTTATTTTTACGGCCAACCCCGGGAGGAGAATCGGTGGATTGGTTTAAGGGCTTTTATAACTTAAATGCGGTATCAGGAGCGCCCGAAATCCTAAAAAAATTTGGTAATTATATACCACCGGCTTTAATTCTTATTTTAATAGCTTGTATTGTTTGGTTTGTTATTAGTAAAACCAAAACCGGCCGTTATATTTATGCTGTGGGGAGTAACAATGATAGTGCCTACGCCAGTGGAATTAACACCGCAAAAGTTCAAATGATGGCTTGCATTATTAATTCAGTTTTTATTTTTTTAGCAGCTTTATTTTTTGTTGGTCAAAATCAGTCGGGAGATGCCCGCATGGGAGACCCATTAACCTTGAGAGCAATTGCTTCAGCGGTGGTGGGTGGAATTGCTTTAAGCGGCGGTCGAGGGAGTGTTTATTTTGCTTTAGTAGGAGCTTTAATTATGAGTTTTGTTAATAAGATTATCTTTTTTGCCAATATTCCGAATGCTTACCAAACATTGGTATCTGGTTTAATCGTTATTATTGCAATTGCCGGTCCAGTTGCCTATACCCTGTATAGCAAAGAAAAAGCTTGAGGAGATTGAAGGTAATGGGAGTTGAACTAAACCAACCAAAATCTATACCTCTAATAATTTTTAAGAAAAATAAAAAAATAATCACAGCATTTATCTTAATAGTCCTTCTCTTTGTTTTAGGTGAAATTCTTTTGTCCAATTTTTTAAGGGTAGATCAAGTTCTACTAACTTTAAAACTCGCTTCATTCACTGCTTTCTTTGCACTTTGTCAAATGATTGTTATTGCTGCGGGGGGTGGCGGGCTTGACTTATCGGTAGGTTATATGGCCACCATGACAGCAGTATTTACTGCCAGTATAATGGACGGGCAAAATGGAAATCTCTGGTTAGCAATTATCATTGCTTTAGCTTTTGGATTTGCTGTTGGTTTATCCAATGGATTGTTAACTGCCTATTTAAAGCTTCCACCCTTAGTCGTTACCATGGCGATGGCTAATATTCTTCAAGGTATTATTAATGTATATACTGCTGGAAGAAATATTACTGGAAGGCCTTCGCCAATTTTAACCATTATTGCTGCTAAATCAACCGGTAATTTTCCTAATGTTGTTTTTATTTTGATAGCAGTTACCATTATGGTGATGGTCATACTGAATAAAACGAAGTTAGGTATGATTCTTTTTGGTGTTGGTTCCAATGAAAGAACAGCTTACCTCAGTGGTTTTAATGTGAAATTGGTGAGATGTATTGCGTTTACTATAAGTGGAATTTTAGCTAGTCTGATAGGTTTATTATTGATTGGAAACATGGGTATTGCATTCAAGGACATGGGTTCTAATTATGTTATGCCAAGTATTGCTGCGGTAGTAGTTGGAGGAGTTTCTTTAACCGGCGGTGATGGTAATTATTTTGGTGTTATCCTGGGTGCTATTTTTTTACAAACTCTCACCAATCTCTTGGTAGCTATGGGATGGGGAGATGCAGGAAAATGGTTGGGATTTGGAATAGTCCTCTTTACCTTACTCATTGTTTATGTAAGCAATCGAAGAACCCGTTAGAGGTTATTTATTCTGTAAGTACAATGATCATTGTCCCACTGAAAAAATGGTTGGAATCCTGGTACAAACAGACAAAGAAATGTTTTTTATATGATATCTAAGTAAAGTAGAAGAAATAAATATTTTTTAAAGAATCAAACTACCAATAAGCTATAATTATAATGGAATATTTAAGAACAAAAAAGGTTATAAAATAATGAAAATAATTGCTGAAAATAGAAAAGCACGCCATCTTTACCAAATTATTGATACTTTAGAAGCCGGAATAGAATTAAAAGGGACCGAAGTAAAGTCGCTCCGAAATCATCTGGTCAACATGACTGATGCTTTTTGTCGGGGGAAGGATGGAGAATTATGGTTAATGAATCTCCAAATTTCTCCTTATGTATTTGGAAATTTGTATAATCATGACCCGTTAAGGAGTAGAAGGTTATTATTGCATAAAAAAGAAGCTGTTCGTTGGTCTTCACTTTCCGAACAAAAGGGTTTGACAATCATTCCACTTCGTTTATACTTTAATGACCGAGGAAAAGTAAAGGTAGAAATTGCTTTGGTTAAACCAAAAAAGTTGTATGATCGACGCCAAGAAATTCAAGACCGGGAACAAGAACGAGAACTTCGACGAGTACATAAATATCATGAATGAATAAATACAGTCAATATGGGGGCGAAATGGTTTCGACGGGATTCGGATGGATTCAATAAGGCGAGTCGAGGTCTCCACCGGGGCTCGTAAAAAGGTGGAAACACTTAAACGCCAACGATGAATTGGCATTCGCTGCCTAATTAGGTAGCACACCTCTCAGCCGATGGTTCGCTAAGCTGAAAAGGTGACGATTAGCGAACTGGTTTCCGGAAGTGCCTGGGTACCGGAAATGAGAACAACCTGGGATAGTGGGTTATCAGATCCCGGCCTCAAGGATCGATAACCGGCGATAGCTTTGAATTGAGGATACACTCGTAGGCTTATTGGATTCATGAATTTCGGACGCGGGTTCAACTCCCGCCGCCTCCACCAAAAGAAAACCCGCCGATTAAAGAAAAATTTAATAAGGTGGGTTTTGTTTTTCCTGGAAGAATTCTATGTTATAATACTTCATCATGAAAAAAAGACTCCTGGATGTATTTTACGACTATCAGCCTCTTTATATTTTTATTATTATTGGCAATATCATCAGTTCGATTTATGGGTATTATTTTTACTGGGAACAATTCTTAGCAACGCCGTGGTATAAATGGATCTTTGTTCCTGATTGTCCTCTTTACGATACTCTTTTTATTTTGGCTTTTATTCTCATAAAACATAAAAAATCAAATGATTTTTTGAATATATTAGTTATTACCAACACAGTTAAGTATGGTTTATGGACAGTTTTGACCATACCTCTTTTTTCTGAAATGTTTCTTCCAGCTGGTGTTCAAACTGTTATTCCATTGTTTGGAAATCTAAACCTTACCTTTCAGTTGAGTTCATTAAACTGGTTGTTAGTATTTTTGCATGCTATTATGGCATTAGAATCCTTATTAATTTATCCATTTGTCAAAAAATGGCATTTAGGAAACATCCTTATTAACATTAGCTGGTTATTTATCAACGACATATTTGATTATTGTTTGAATACCTATCCCACAGCTCAATTAAATTACATGATTCATGACCCTCGTATTCATATTGTCATTGCTCAAAACCTAATCGTAAATATATTCTTTCTAGCTATTTTCTTATTAAAATGGAGGAATCAATGGGTTCACGGCGAACTGAAGTCCGGATGAGGGTCAAGCAAAACAATAGTCTTTATTACTGGTATAAAGTTAAAAACCCGCTTATTGTTATTCTCAATGTTCTGGTCATCTTTATATTTGGTTTTTCGCCTTCATTGCGTTTAAAAAACCTTTTATATCGAGCTTTAGGAGCTAAAATTCATAAAAGTGCCAGTTTAGCGCTTTCGGTAGTACTCGATTGCTTCTTTCCAGAGTTGATAGAAATCGGTGAAAACAGCATTTTAGGTTTTCGCACAACGGTTTTAACTCATGAATTTCTAACCGATGAATTCCGAACCGGAAAGGTAAAAATCGGTAAAAATGTCATGATTGGAGCTTGTTCATTAGTTATAGCTGGAGTTGAAATTGGGGATAATACCACGGTAGCTGCTTTTTCTCTGGTTAATAAAGATCTTCCCTCAAATGCTTTTGCCGCCGGAGTACCGGCTCGAGTTATTAGAATGAAAAATCAAACAGATGAAATGCTTTAAATGCTAAATATTCTTCAATTTACATCTTTAAAACGCTTTTCTCAACTTTCCCATGGTATAACCACCAGGCATTTTAAACCAGATATTAGCACTTCCCAAGGCCAATCTTATTTCCTCAAGATTAACCGTGCAGATCAATCAACCTTAATCCTTCCCAAACAAATTCATAGCTCAGAGATTTTAATAATTGAAAGAAAGGATTTATCATTAAAAAAAGAGCAATTAGTCGGAGATGCAGTAATAACAAATCAATTGAATATTTGGATAGGTATATTAGTAGCAGATTGTTTTCCAATTCTCATTTTTGATCCTATAAATAGAGTGGTTGCTGTTGTTCATGCTGGTTGGAGAGGTATTGAACAAAACATCCATTTAAAAACAATATACTACTTATGCAAATTCGTGAAATGTTCGCTCAAAAATCTTTTTATAGGCATAGGACCAGGTATTGGTTCCTGTTGCTTTGAAGTAGAAAAAGAAGTTAGTGAAAAATTCAAGAAAAGATCTTCAGCAACTATTCAGTTTATTCATAACGTTTCTAATCAAAAAGATACTATAGATTTAAGAGGAATCTTAAATGTTGAATTAATTGAAGCAGGAATTCCTCTTGATAATATCGAGAATATGAATTATTGTACCGCATGTCGTTCTGATTTATTTTATTCTTATCGGAAAGAAGGAAAAAATACCGGAAGAATGCTATTAGCAGCTGGTTTAAAAGTTGGCCCTTTTTTAGAAAAAATCCTCATGTAAGATTCCGGCACCAGATGATGATGAAAATTAAGCAAAATATAACCCACCCCTACACCCCTCCCAAGAGAGGAATTAAAGAAATTCCTTATTACCTAAGTTTTTACTCATTATTGAACACTTATCACTGATTACAGTATTTATAGGATAATATTTTTAGGAAAGGTGAATTATTATGGTAAAATGAGGTGATAAAATGAAGAATGAATATTTGGCCAAACATCTCATGATAGAAATTATTAATTCTTCTAATTTAAATGATCCAGAACTCATGGAAAAATTCCTAAATAATGCCGCACATCTTTTTGGAAGTGAAATATTAGTTCTAAAAGTTTATCAATTCCAACCTCATGGTCTCAGCGCACTCATGATAATGCCCGAATCTCATATTGCGGTTCATACCTGGCCGGAATACCAATTTGCATCCATAGATATTTTTCTTAAAGCGAACAGCGAACCAAATCAGAGCTTACCTTTAATAAAAGAATATTTTCATCCCAAAGAGGTTAAAATTGTCGAAATAGAAAGGGGAATCAATTAAGTCATGGCACTTTGGTATTATGAAGATTATATTCCTCATTATCGTTTGGGTTTGGAAATAAAAGAAACTCTCTTTCTGGGGAATTCCCAATATCAGAAAATTCAAGTTGTGGTTTCTTATCTATATGGGAAAGTATTGTTATTAGATGACATCGTTCAAACAACCGAAAAGGATGAGTTTATGTATCATGAAATGTTGATTCATCCAGCTTTGCTTACTCATCCTCACCCGGAAAAAGTCCTGATCATTGGTGGTGGAGATGGGGGAGCTTCGAGAGAAGTATTGAAGCATCCGGTAAAAAAAGTGAAGTTGGTTGATATCGATGCTGCTGTAATTGAAGTAAGCCGAAAATACTTACCTAATTTGGGAAATTGGAACGACCGAAGGTTAGAAGTTTTAGTGGAAGATGCGTTAAAGTATTTGGCTTTAACTAATGAAATTTATGACGTCATTATTATGGATTCCACCGATCCTTTACCCTCTGGCATCGCTGAACCGCTCTTTTCGAAAGAATTTTTCCAAATTGCTTATGATCATCTTTCTAAGGATGGAGTATTGGTTTCCCAAATTGAACCACCTTTTTTCCAACCAGAAAGAGAGCAAAGGCATTGGGAAAACTTGAAGATGTTTCCAATAGTGAAAATTTATTGGGGCTTAGTTCCCACTTACCCTGGTGGGATCTGGACCTATATGATTGCTTCTAAAGGTAA
>JAGPGC010000083.1 GCA_018056205.1 Candidatus Atribacteria bacterium
TTTGACGTTCCATAAAATTAAGCTCATGTAAATAAGCTTGAAGGGATATATCAACTCCTACTTCTTGGAGAATTTTTTTTGCTTCATAGAGCATAGTTTTTCGATCTAAAAATCCATTATGAATAAAAGTTTTTTCACGACCTAAGAAAATATTTTCATAAACCATCATATTCGGTAAAACTGCCTGTTCTTGAAAAACCATTCCAATGCCTAATGCTCGTGCTTCATAGGGATTTTTTATTTCTACCCTTTGGCCACGAAGAAGAATCTCACCCCGGTCGGATTGATAAACCCCAGCTAAAATTTTCATTAAGGTACTTTTACCTGCTCCATTCTCTCCAACTATGCCAACAATTTCATGAGGGAAAATCTCAATACTTACTCCTTCCAAAGCTCGAACCCCTGGAAAATTTTTTGAAATATTTTCCATTTTTAGAACTGGTTCCATAAATCTGAACCTCCTAAAATATATCTAATGAGAAAATAAATAGGTTATTTCATTATTTGTATCTTTTTACGATCAATAGTTAAAGCAACGGTAAAAATTAATATAACTCCAATGATCCCCTGTTGAACATAAGGACTTACCCTCATTAAAACCATTCCATTACGCAAAATAGTGAGGATAAAAACTCCAATAAGTGCTCGGGGAATGTTTCCTACTCCACCAGTAATAGCAATACCACCTAAAACACATGATCCGATAGAATCAAAAGTAAAACCTAAGGGAGCGGTAATATCTCCCGAGCCTAAGCGAGCGGTTAGTAAAGCTCCGACTATTCCATAAAGAAGGCCACCAATCATAAATACCAAGATTTTAATTTTTGAAGTTGGTACTCCCAAGTCTTGAACTATGATTTCGTCTCCACCCATAGCCAAAACATATCTGCCAAAAGTGGTTCTTTCACTCATTAGCCATATAATAAAAAATAAACCCAGAGCTAATATAAATGGAAATGGTAAAAAACCAAATTTACCAATACTTAACTGACGGAAACTCCAATCGGTAATCACCACTGGATTACCCCTGGTAATAAGAACACCCAGGCCGGTGGTAATGTATCCAATTCCCAAAGTAACCATAAATGAAGGTATTTTAAGCCGAGAAAGAATAAAACCACTCAGTAAGCCAAAGCCAGCTCCAACTGCTCCACAAATTGCTAATGTAAAAAAACCGAAATTATTTGAGTTTGAAAAATTTTTTACCAATAAACTGGCAACCACTCCACAAAAACCTACTACTCCCTCCACTGAAAGGTCAATACTTCCCATCATGAGAACAAATGCTAAAGATAATGAAGTAATAATAAGTAAAGAGGCTAAATCCAAAATATTAAATAAATTTGATAAAGTGAAAAAATGAGGGTTTATAAAGCTAAAGAAAATAATTAAAACAAATAAAGCTAACAAGGAAGGATTGGCCAATATTTTATTTACCCAGCTTTGTCCTTTATTAGAGAAAACAGCCGTCCTTATTTCCACGTCTATAATTCCTCCTTAATAAATTTAGCCCGGATGATCATCCCGGGCTAAATTTATTTTTTGATTGCGTATAATTATTCTTTTATGCCTCGAACCCATTTTCCCCAATAATCGTTCCAATCATATACTGGCGTACCTTCAACATAATTTTTAATATACCAATCAATATTTTCTTGGGTAATCAAGATTGTCTGGGCAATCCACTCTCTTTTGTTTTCTGGAAGTTCTTCTAATTTTATTTTGCCTTGCTTCACGGCTAATGGAATGGATAAGCCCATTCCTCCCTGCCAGAAGGCATCGGATGCCACAGTAGCTACAGCTTCCCCATTCTTAATAGCTGTTATCATTTCGGGGATGGCATCAACTCCTGACACCGGTACTTTTCCTACCAATTCGCGAGCGCGTAAAGCTTCTAAAGCTCCAATAGCCATAGAGTCATTAGCGCACCATACCGCTTTTATATCTGGGTTAGCAATCAGAGCGTTAGAAACATGGTTATAAGCTTTCACTTTTTCCCAATCAGCAGCTTGCCATCCTACTAACTCAATTTCTGGATATTCAGTTAATGCTTTTTGGAAACCTTCCCAACGTTCAATGGCAGCACTATTTCCTAATAAACCTTGAAGAGCGAAAACTTTCCCTGAACCACCAATAGCATCAAATATTGCTTTGGCAGTATTATAACCAGAAGCTCGGTTATCAAAAGTTATGTGGCAAACCCAATATTTATAATTGGCAACTGATACATCATCAGGTTTATTCCACCAAGTAACAAAGTAAACGCCACTTTTTTCCAATTCATTTGCTATAGCTGGAGCATCGGTTGACTGATTGGGGTCGATCGAAAAAACTACATTTCCTTGAGAACGAGCAACTAAAGCCTTAATATCATTGAGTTGCTTCTCACTCGATCCTTCACAAGTTTGGATTACATTATATTCATCCCAACCCAAGGATTTAGCAAATGCAGTTGCTCCGTCTGCCCACACGGCATGGTAGGGATTGGATAGACTTCGGATAGCGGTGCCCAGATAGACCGGTTCTTCCTGGGCAATAGCACAAAAACTCATAGTTACTATCCCTAAAATAATAATTAAACTTAGTAGTTTTTTCATAAGTTTTGTTCCCTCCAATCAATTGATATAATAAAAAACATTAAAACTAATTTTCAAAACTCATCCTAAAAAAGCTTGAAAAATCGTCACCTCCTTTTTTACCTGCTTTTTTTAAAATATATTTATTTTTTAAAAATTTAGATCATTTATCATGTCAACGATCTAAGTAGTTTAATAAATTTAAATTATAAAAAAATTTTAATCAAGATGATAGATATAATTAAAATATAAATATTAAATTTTCTCAAGTATATGTTAACTCAATAAAAATCTCAAACCTTTTAAATTTTTTTATAGTTAACCACAAAAAATGTGGTAATGTTCTTCCCTTTTCTTGCCATTCCCGAAGTCAGTAATCGGGAATCTAAAGGCTGGTGGATTCCTGATAGATAAATTCAGGAATGACAGAGAGTAGTGTCAATCCTGAGCTCGTCCCTGCTTGGGTGGCAATCCTGAGCTTTTAACTCTATCTAACTATTTTTTTAAGTTTACTTATCCGTTCAAAAAAATTTAATAAGTTTTACGAGATAAAATATTAAAACTAAATTAATGAAATTATTTTATATAAGTGAGGAAGCAAAAACAAAGCATTTCAATAAATACTTTAAGAAGATTTACATTGGGAATGAAATAAATTCTTAGATAAATAAAAATTAATGGTGCGCCCGAGAGGATTTGAACCTCCAACCTACGGCTCCGGAGGCCGTTGCTCTATCCAATTGAGCTACGGGCGCATTTTTATATTTATCTTCCGGAAAATAATCGAATAGAAAGATATTCGGGTAGTCCAGCAGCGATAATTTTATCGGCTGCACGTTGGATATTATATCGGATTCGGTTCATTTTGACTATCCCTTTTTCAGTATCATAGAGAGCAAATGAAGCTTGAGGATTCCCATCGCGGGGCTGACCGACACTCCCTGGATTGATCAAGTAACGTTTTTGCGGTTGGAGCTGTATCTCTCCTCCTTCAGGAAATTGAGGATTGAGAACCTTTCCTTCATGGAAGAGAAATACTTCAGCTACATGAGTGTGACCAAAAAAACAGTTTTGAAAGTCATGACCGGCAAAAATTTCTCGGGCACTTTCTACCATATCAATATATTCTTCCAATGGTTTTCTTAAGCTACCATGAACCCAATGGGAATTAGCAAACCCCGAGACTACTTGGGGTATTTTTTGAAGAAAACTTTGGCTATAGACCGAAAGCTGATTTTTAGTCCAAAAAAGTGCATCAGCAGCTAAAGAATTAAACCAGGTAATAGGAAGTATTCCTACGCAGGCAGCGTCATGATTTCCCAAAAGAGTGTCAGCTCTTTGTTTTATAACCCACTGAACACAACGTTCCGGTTCAGCACCATATCCGACTATATCACCCAAAACTACTAAACTGTCAACACTATTCAATTGAAGTGATACCGCTTCTAAAGCATCATAATTTCCATGAATATCAGCCAAGATGGCGATTTTCATAACCTAACCCCTCCCCTCTTAAGGATTTTTGCCTACAATTTTCACCCTTCCCATTACGGAAGGGAAGATACAATAATTAACGCTTAATTCGCATAATACTGGTGATAGCCCCCCGAGCCAACTCATCAAGTTTAAAGTTGATATATTTGATGGTTTCCTCCAGATTAGGAATCAATACATACTCTAAAGCATTGACTCTTCGGCGGGTTTTCTGAATTTCTACCGCTAATAATTCGATGGTTTTTTCCGCATCGGCTAACTTTATCATTAGCGGAAGAACTCGAAAGAAAGAATTAAAGGCCTCATCTAATTCAGCTGGAGTATTGATGAGTCCATAAGAATAAGGATTGCCCTCTAAATGAACTTCAAAATGAGGAACCTTTACACCAGTTATATGATGGGTGGTAACGTCAAGGACAACTTTTTGTTGAGTCATGGTAGTGACTAATTCTTTATCCTGTTCAGAAAGCATAAGTGATGCCTTATTTTGGGCTTCAAAAGCTTTAATGATTTCTTTTTCGACTGTTTGTCGAAGGTTACGATTTTCACGAATGATTTTTATAAAATCCTGAACCAAGGCATCGAGCTTATCCTTAAGGAGTTTATGACCACGCCTGGCCATGGCCAGGCGACTTTTAAGCTTCATTAACTCCATCCGGTTCGGGTTGACATTCAGTCTCACTTTCAATCCTCCTGTTGAGCTAAGACTGGAGATGCAGAAGATTCATAGTATTTTTTTATAAATTCATCCCGGACCCGTTTCAGTTCTTCTTTGGGGAGCATCTTTAGTAATTCCCAGCCAATATTCAAAGTTTCATCAATACTACGATTTTCGTATTCTCCCTGCTCGACAAATTTTGCTTCGAATTCTTCGGAAAATTTCATATAGATCCTGTCAATTTCGGTAAGGGAAGCTTCTCCAAGAATAGTAGCCAGTTCGATAGCTTCTCGACCACGAGCATAAGCAGCGAACAGCTGATTAGCCAGGTCAGAATGATCTTCGCGGGTTTTATCTTTTCCGATACCCTTATCGCGAAGACGGGATAGAGACGGAAGGACGTCGATTGGTGGATAAATTCCTTTTCGGAAAAGCTGGCGACTGATAATAATTTGACCTTCGGTGATATATCCAGTCAAGTCAGGAATGGGATGGGTTTTATCATCTTCAGGCATGGTGAGAATAGGAATTTGAGTAATGGAACCCTTTTTCCCTCGAATACGACCGGCTCTTTCGTACATAGTTGCCAGGTCGGTGTAAAGATATCCTGGATAACCACGGCGTCCAGGTACTTCCCGTCGAGCTGCAGATATTTCTCGAAGGGCTTCACAATAATTGGTCATATCTGTCAAAATAACCAGAACCTGCATATCCATAGTGAAGGCCAAGTATTCAGCAGCAGTAAGTGCCATACGGGGAGTGATAATTCGCTCGACCGCTGGGTCATTAGCCAGGTTGACGAAAAGAACTGATCGTTCAATAGCACCGGTATTGCGAAGTTCTGATATGAAGTAGTTAGCTTCT
>JAGPGC010000084.1 GCA_018056205.1 Candidatus Atribacteria bacterium
GTGTCGACTATCCTCTTGGATAGCTGGTTTAGTTTTCCCTCCCTTATTAAACAAGGTACTCTTTAAGGATTATCAGTAGTCGGTAGGCTCAAAAACACCCCCAAGATTTATTATTCCTTGGGTGGGAAAGCTCTGTCTCTTCCATCCCTTTACCAACGGATTCAGAAAAAATCCCAGGGCAATATTATCGCTTCAGCAGTGGTTAACCTCAACTTTAGTGGTGAACCACTTTTAGCCCGTGTTGTCTTGGTCTAAAAGTGAAAAATCAAAAGACCAATGGCTGGCGCTTCTTTCAACTGATCTATCTCTTGCTGAAGAAGAGATCGTTACCTTATAGGGCAAACGCTGGGATGGATGCCTTCTTCAAAATGATCAAATCCTTCTTGAAACTCACTCGGGAATTCCAAGTTCGATCCTATGATATCCTGGTTACTCATACCAGTATGGTCTTTATCCGGTACATTATGCTCTTCAGTGGTTGCTCGAAGAAATCAGGATCCTTCAAACCTTTGGTGAGCTCTTCTATACCGGTTAGGATGAAATTCAGGATATTACCTTGATGGAAGCCCTAACCTTACTGCTGGAGCTTTTTTAAATCAACTCTTAAAAATGTTTTAGTCATTTCAGAAGAAAAAGTCAAAGAGCTACTCTCTTATTTTGTGAATAGTTTTCCAGCATGGTTGAGAGAAAAAATGCTGTTATTGAACTGCGAAAGTTGAATTAATAAAAAATAGCCTGTCCCTTTTTTCTCAAAATGATTAAGAAAAAAATTAATATTATTGAACTGCGAAAAATTTAATTCCTTAGTTTATTATCAGTGAGGTTGTGGTGGAGTATATAAAAGGCGTAGGTTCTAATCCCTTGGAATATCAATATTTTTTAATTATAACTGTCAAAGTCAGATAGCTTTATTTATGATGATCTTACTTTATTTACTAGCAGAAGGCAGAAACACGCTTATTTTATTAAATATTTTGATTAGATTTTAAATAGTTGGAGTGTCAATAATTTTAGATAAGGGATCTGAAGCCAACCGGGAAAACTTACTATCTCCTCAAGATAGCGTGTCTTCCCGGTTTTGATAGATAAGCTAAAACATAAACATAATTTCCTAAGTATAAGCAACAAATAACTATCTTAACTATCTTTACTTTACCCTTTCACTGCCCCAAAGGTTAGCCCTCTTACAATATAACGTTGGATGAAGAGAGCTAAAATGGTAGGTGGCCCAAGGGCTAAAATAGCTCGAGTAGCCATAAACCAAAATTGTACTCCTCGGGTATCTTCTGCTCCTGCTAAATAAACCGGGAATGTTTTAGCCTTGAGTGTGGTTAAAGACAGGGCAAAGAGAAATTCGTTCCAAGTAAATGCTACACAAATTGCTGCTACCGCTACCAAAGTGGGAGCAGCTAAAGGAAGAGAAATTCTCCAAAAACTCATGAAATCTGAGCATCCGTCAACTTCAGCAGCTTCTTCTAGTTCAGGAGGCAATTCCTGGAAGGTCTGTCTCATGATAACAACAGCAAAAGGAAGAACAAAAGTAGCGTTAACTAAAACTAAAGCCCACACTGAATCTAAAAGATGTAGGGTCCTCATGATCAAAAAAAACGGAATTAACACTACTACTGGTGGTAAAACTCGCTGAGAAAGGAACCAAATGGTAAGGTCTCTATTTTTCATCCTTCTAAACTCAAAACGAGCCAAAGCATACCCAGCCGGCACACCAAGACCAAGAGCAATTATCGTAGCTAAAATGGCTACCATAACACTATTCAAAAGAGCAGATCGACTCTCCCGGGTTGATAGTTCAGTTCGCCAATTTTCTAAAGTGGGCTGGAATTGGAGAAAAGGAACAGAAATTCCAGTAATGGTAAAAGTTTCAGCTGGGGGTTTAAGAGAGGTAACTACCCCCCAATAGATTAAAAAAATTGCCCAAAAAATCACAATGGCCACCAAAATATATCTGGCAATACTCCTACTGAGAGATTTCCTTCTTACTACGCCCATTTTCATTTACCTCTCTTCACTCGTAAACTTCCCTCATTTGGCGGAAGAAGAAATTAATTACCACTATTACAATGGCTAATAAAAGATACCCTAGAGCTGAAGCATATCCTAGGTCGAAAAATTTCATACCCGTACGATAAGTATAAAGGGAATAAACTTCAGTAGCTGTCCCTGGCCCTCCCCCGGTCAAACTATATACTGCGTCGAATATTTTGAAAGATTCTATCAGGCGAAGAAGCAAAACTATAATGATTACCGGTTGGATTAGAGGAAAAGTAATCTTTCGGAAGATTTCCCACTCTGAGGAAGAATCGATATAGGCAGCATCATAAATTTCATCAGGAAGAGCTTGAAGCCCAGCTAGAATAACTAAAAAGCAAAAAGGTGTCCATTGCCAAATATCCAACAGTAATACCGCTACCCAAGCCCAGGTGGGGTTTGAAAGCCAGGGAATTTTAAGATTAAAAAGGCTCATCAAAATACTATTGATTGGTCCCCCTTCTTCATAAAAGATGGTTAGGCCTAAGTATCCTACTGCTACTGGAGTACAGAATATAGGTAGGATTAAAAGAGCTCGAAAAATATTTTTGCCCCTCATTTCTTGATTAAAAAGAAGGGCAATTAAAATACCCAAAATCAACTGGATGCTAACAGTAATCGCTACATAAAGGAGGGTTATCCGTAAAGAGTTTCCTAATTTATAGTCACTGAAAATACGGGCAAAATTATTAAGACCGATAAATTGAGCGGAACGGCCTAAACGAACTCGAAAAAAACTCAATCCTAAAGAGTAAATCAGAGGAAAAATGGTAAAAGATAACACCCAAATAATAGCCGGAAAAATGAAAAAATACTTTGATCTTCTATTCCTCCGCACACTCATGCCCCCTTCAGGGGGAGTTTTAGCTCCCCCCTTATTAAAATTACATTATTGGTGGCTGCTAGGGTTGGTAACCAATAGATTCTTGATATACCTTTAGCTGTTTTTCCCTTTCATAACGGTTGGTAATATCTTCCCAATCTTTAGCTACTCGATCCATGGCTTCTTTTGCTGAAACTACTCCAGTGTAAGCTTCAGACAGGTGTCGATCCAGGGCTACCCAGTATTCATTACCACCTGGGATACGGAGGTAAGGAGCAATATTAGGAGCGAAGAAGTTTTCATAGTAGCCATTCAAATATTCTTTAGCATCTTCAGGATCGAAACCATTAGCTACATAATCATCCAAGCTAGCAGTTCCATGAGGAGGCAAGAAATGGAACTTTACCCCCGGATCTACTCCAGTCCAACCCCGTTGGGCATTCCATAAGCTTATCTTGTTGGTGGCATGAAAAGCTAATAGGTGATAAGTCGCTTCTGGATTCTTAGAAAGAACGGAAATTACTCCATGCCAGGAGCCACCAGTGGTGTTGCCCCAAACAACCGGTTCATCAAATTTTATAAATTGCCCTTGGGAACGGTCAAATACTTCATAACAACCAGGCAATATTGAACAACCTATTTTCCCTTTTACTTTTGACCGGGCTTCATCCTGAGCTAAAGAGCCCAAATCACCCCAGGAGAAGCAGAAAATGGCTTTTCCTCGTAAGAAGTAATCCCAAGCTTCACCCAAACTCCAGGCTACCTGAGCATCTGGGCCAGTCTTGGCCAGTTTTAGTTGGAACTCTAAGGCTTTGACATGGCCATCATCATTGATGAGAGGAGTCATATCTTCTGGGTCAAACCAATATATGTTGTGGAATTTATCCACCTTTTCACCAGGAAGGATACAGAAAGGAGCCGATAGCGAAACATAATGGTACATACCCTGAGCTCCTACTTTCAAATGCATTACTATTCCCGAATCTGGCTCTCCATCATTATTCCAGTCCCAACCATTGAAAAATTCAGATATATCGTATAGTTCATCCCAAGTTTTGGGAGGAACATTATAATTGTATCCATATTTTTCTTTGAATTTGGCTTGATTATCAGGATTGTTTAAAATGTCTTTACGATAGTAAAGAATCTGACCATCACAATCATTAAGAACGCCATACCACTTATCTCCCCAGGTATAAAGGTTTCTAACCGAAGGAGGTAGAGCATCAGGCTCCCATTTAGGGAAGCGGGGATCTTTTATGTAATCGTCGACAGAAATTATATATTCTCCATCAATGAGTTCCCCCATCCAATCTGAACCAATCATAAATGCATCGAATTGACCGGTCCCAGTGAAAAGGTCAGTCATTACTTTAGGATAGTGTTCAGCATAGGGAATTTCCACAATGTTTAACTTCGCTCCAGTCAATTGCTCCCAAGTATCTCGCCATTCATAGAGGGGACCAGATATTCCACCTTTTGGCCCACCCTCGTTGACAGTCACCGTGACGGTTATTCCTTCAAAAGGTTTCTCCCCCGAAGCAACAATAGTCCCTAATTCTTCATCAGTGAAAGTAATTGATTCTCCAGAAACATTAGTGACAGTTATGTCAGCAAAGGCAAAAGAGGTAATCAATAACGAAGCGATCAGAAGCAAACCAAAAATACTTATCTTTCTCATTTTTTCTCCTCCTTTTAAATCAAAACATAAAAACAAATATTTAAATCCCTACCTACTTTCTTTCCTTCTTTTAATAAAACCGAACGCGGACAACAATATGTCTTTAGTTTCACCTCCTTAGTTAAAAAAGTAATTTAATTCTATCCTTTGGAATTATTTAAGTCAAGAACCAAAGTACATTAATTGTTGACATTCTGAAATTTTCATTGTAAACTTATAATTGTTACATAGAATTAAATAATATTTTAAGAAGTGAAGTTGGGGCAATGTCAGTTACGATAAAAGATATAGCCGATAAGGCAAAAGTATCAACAGCCACAGTATCTAGGGCTTTATATAATAGTGGCTATGTAAATGAAGATACCCGTAGAAAAATACTAAAAGTGGCAGAAGAATTTGGATATAAAAAACATAAGGAGATTAAGGTCTCTAAAATAAAGACTAATGCAATAGGAGTAATAGTCTCTGATATTACAAATCCTTTCTTTACACAAGTAGTTAGAGGGATAGAAGATGTTTTAAACCCAGTGGGATACAGTTTATTACTGTGTAATGCTGATGAAAATGTAGAAAAAGAGACATGTTACCTTAAAGTTTTGATGAATAAAAAAGTAGATGGAGTAATCCTTACTTCTGCTGGTGGTGACCATAAAACAATCAGAGAAATAGTAAGGAGGGGAATGTCTGTGGTGTTAATAGACAGACTGATAGAAGGTCTAGATACAGATGGAGTGATAATTGATAACATAAGTGGAGCTTATGATGCTACATCTCATCTAATAACTGAAGGATATAGGAAGATAGGAATCATTACTGGACCCTTAGAAATAATGACTGCCAAAGAAAGACTTGAAGGTTATAAAAAAGCCTTACAAGATGCAGGGATAGAGTTTGATGAGAACTTAGTAGAGAATGGAGGGTATACGCAGGAAGGTGGATATAGGGCAGCTAAAAGACTATTGGAAAGAGTTCATCCAGACGCTATTTTTATAGTCAACAATGT
>JAGPGC010000085.1 GCA_018056205.1 Candidatus Atribacteria bacterium
CCAGTTACCCGACGTACTTTAACCTGTATTGGTGAAGTCAAAAATCCTCAAGTAGTTATAGCCCGTATCGGAATGTCGATAGGGGATGTGATCTCTGAATGTGGAGGGGCCTTAGTTGACGATCCTGCGGTGATTGTGGGAGGTCCAATGATGGGATATGTTGAAAAAGACCTTAATTCACCAGTCACTAAAATCATGACCGGTTTGATTGTCCTTCCCAGAGACCATTTTTTAGTGCGAAAGAAAAGCATGTCAATGTCTTGGGTGGTCAAGCAAAGTAAGACTGCTTGTTGTCAATGTACCTATTGTACTGAATTGTGTCCAAGATACCTTTTGGGTCATGAATTATACCCACATAAAATAATGCGAAATATCAATTTTGGTTTGGATGTTCCGCCAGAAGTGGTAGAGAATGCCTTTTTATGTAGTGAATGTGGTTTGTGTGAAGTTTTTGCCTGTCCAATGGAGCTTTCGCCTCGAATGGTTAACCATGCTCTTAAAACCAGTTTGATAGAGGCGAACTATCAGCCTCAATTAACTGCGAAAAAAAAGCAAAGTAGAGTGAATGATCTTATAAATAGAAGGATACCTGTTTCAAGAATTAAAGAGAGGCTTCGCATCAGTCAATATGACGGGATGGAAGTCAAATCAGCCAGGGAGACCAATCCCAAAAGGGTCGAAATTTTATTAAAGCAGCATATTGGTGATATCTCAATTCCAGTTGTCCACGAGGGTGACTTGGTAGAGGAAGGAACTCTTGTCGGAGAAATCCCTTCAGGAAGAATTGGAGCTAGGGTACATGCTAGCATTCCCGGTCGAGTAACCTTAGTTAATGATGAGCGAGTCATAATCAAAGGATAAAGGAAATTAAATATTATGGGAATAATTGTTTTAGGAGTGTTAGAACTCAATAGTATTGCTGTCGGATTACAAGCGTTAGATGGTATGGTAAAGGCGGCACCAATTCAAATCATTGATGCGAAAACCATTTGTCCGGGAAAGTTTGTTGCTATCGTTAGTGGAGAGGTAGCAGCTGTCGATGCGGCGCTGTCTCGAGGAAAAGAGATAGGTGGAGGGTATGTTGTTGACGAACTTTTTATTCCAAATCTCCATTCCCAAGTTATACCAGCTATTACCGGGACAGTTGAGTGTGAAATTTGGGACGCAGTTGCTGTAATTGAGTCTTTTTCAGTGGTGGCCAGTATAAGTGCTGCTGATATTGCTGCTAAAACTGCCAGTGTATTAGTAAGTGAAGTTCGCCTGGCAACTGGTATGGGTGGTAAGTCTTATATAAAAATAATCGGTGATATTCATGAAGTTGAAGCAGCTGTTAGTGCTGCAGTGGAAATAATCAGTGGGAAGGGTCTTCTTTGTAAAGAAGTGATTATTCCCAATCCACACCCTGATATTCGGAATTATTTTATTTTTTAATAATTTTTAGCCAAAAAGATGTTGATGGAGGGTTAATCGTAGGAGCAAGCTTAAATGCTAAAAAGCTTTGGGACCTTGGTTCAGATAGCTGAAGAGGTTCAAAAATTTAAATAACAGCAATAGATTGTTCCTCATTTTTATAAAATTTAAAAATTAATTAATTTATAGGTGGTCATCAATGGATATTAGTGAAGCTGAAGTAAAATTAATTGTAGAGAGAATTCTTAAGCAAATCCAAAGTAATCAGGAAATTGTTCAGCAAGTACCCGTTTTTCAACAAGAGGGCAATAAGGGATTATTTTCCTCAATTGATTCAGCCATTGATGCGGCCGAAAAAGCCTTTTATCAATTGCATCAGCTCACTCTTGACCATCGTAAAGAAATGATTCGACAGATACGAAAGATAATTATGGTCAATTTGGAATCTTTATCAAAAATGGCTGTTGAGGAAACTGGATTTGGTCGGGTGGAGGATAAAATTGAGAAGCACAAATTGGTTGCCCTTAAAACCCCGGGCGTTGAAGATTTGGAACCTATTGCTTATTCTGATGACCACGGAATGACTTTAGTGGAGCGAGCCCCTTATGGAGTAATAGGAGCAATTATTCCTTCGACCAATCCAACTACTTCGGTAATAAATAACACCATAAGTATGATTGCAGGTGGAAATACTGTGGTTTTTCACCCTCATCCTAATGCTAAAAAATGTTCTTGTGCCGCAGTATCACTCATTAATCAAGCCATTAGGGATGCTGGTGGTCCAGAAAATGTAATAACGGCCCTTCAAAATCCCACTCTCGAAACGGCTCAAAGTATGATGAAACATCCCAAAATTCGTTTGTTGGTTGTGACCGGAGGACCGGGAGTGGTGAAAGTGGCTATGAATAGTGGAAAGAAAGTAATTGCTGCCGGTCCAGGAAATCCTCCTTGTGTTGTTGATGATACAGCCGACATTCCCAAAGCTGGAAGGGATATTGTAAGGGGCGGCGGATTTGACAACAACATCATTTGTATTTGCGAAAAAGAAATTTTAGCGGTTTCAAGTATTGCTGATTATTTAAAAGAAGAAATCAAAAAGAATGGAGCTTATGAGCTTAATAAAAGTCAGATTGACAAAATTACCCCCATCATTATTGAGAAACCAGGGAGCCCAAATCAAGAAGGAGTTCCCAACAAAAAATATGTCGGGAAAAATGCTAACTTAATTGCTAAAGAAATTGGTTTGAATCTTCCCGATGAGGTTCGGTTATTGTTATGTGAAGTTGATCCCAGTCATCCTTTAGTATGGACGGAACAACTTATGCCAGTTATGCCTTTAGTACGATTTAATAGTGTAGAGGAAGCCATACATTTTGCTGTTCAATGCGAGCACGGTTTTCGTCATACTGCCATTATGCACTCAAAAAACATTGCTAATCTCAGTACTATGGCGAAGCTTATGAATTGTTCGATTTTCGTCAAAAATGGGCCAAGCTATTGTGGTTTAGGTTTTGAAGGTGCTGGATTTACTTCGTTTACAATTGCCAGTCCAACTGGCGAAGGGCTTACCCGGGCGCGAACTTTTACCAGAGAACGCCGATGTACATTAGTTGATTATTTCCGAATTGTTTAGTAGGGACTCAGAGGGAGTAATATGAAGATAGGAAAAGTTATTGGAACAGTAGTTTGTAACCAAAAGGTGGATTCTTTAATTGGAATTAAATTGTTATTAATTCAACCTCTGAATGAAGCTTTAAAAGAAGAGGGGGTACCAGTTGTTGCCTGTGATGCTGTTCAAGCAGGTTTGAATGACATTGTTTTTTATGAAGGAGGAAGAGAAGCCGCCCTGGGTTTGATCAATTGGTTTAATCCTTCCGATTTAACTGTTATGGGAATTATTGATTCTTTATATACTGAGGAAAAAAAGAAATGATCTTAGCCAGAGTGATTGGTCAAGTAGTATCTACAATAAAATTAGATGTATTCAAGGGTTTTAAATTATTATTGGTTCAACCAATTGATATTGAAGAGAAACCCAAAGGAAAAATTCTTTTAGTGCTTGATACAGTACAAGCTGGAGTGGGAGATGTAGTATTGGTAATGGATGAAGGCAACTCAGCACGTACCATTCTTGAAAATACCACAGCCCCAATTCGTTCAGTTATTGTGGGTATTGTTGATGAAATACAAACTGATAAAAGAGGAGAGAAATGATGAAAAAAGATTTGGAAAATTCTATTCGTATCTTGAACAATGTGGTAAATGGTTTATATTCCTCAACCATTACAAACCAACCAGATTCTCTCCCTATAAATACGAAAGATAAAGTTTTACGAGTGGCAATTGGATCTGATCATGGAGGATACGAAGTAAAAGAAAAATTGAAAGTATTTTTACAGGAATTAGGTTATCGAGTGACTGATGTTGGTACCTATAATACCGAAAGCGTTGATTATCCTGATTTCGCCTTGAAAGTAGCTTTAAAAGTAAAAAATGGTGACTGTGAAAGGGGAATTATGATTGATGGAGCTGGGATTGGTTCATGCATGGTTTGCAATAAAGTGAGGGGAATTCGAGCTGCTCTTTGTTATGACTTAAAGACAATTGTGAATAGTCGTGAGCATAATGATGCCAATCTCCTCACTTTAGGTGGTCCTCTCCATTCAATTGAACAAATCTATGAAATGGTGAAAGTTTGGCTGGAAACTAGATTTACTGGGGGAAGGCATTGGAAACGAATTAACAAAATGATGGAAATCGAAAAAAAGTATTTATAAACTTATAAAACTCAATTTAAGGAGTTTATTATGAACCAAGAAGAGCTGATTACTAAAATAACCCAAGAGGTTATCAAAAGGTTCAACGAAGTAACTAAAACGCAAGAAACACCTGTTACTAAAAGCAAAGGAACTCTTAATGGCTGTGAATGTGGAATTATAATTAATACTCCTATGGATCTAGCCCCTTATATTGATCATACCTTATTAAAACCAGACGCCAAACAAAGTCAGATTGATCAGCTTTGTCAGGAGGCTATTCAATATCATTTCTGTGCGGTTTGTATTCAGCCTTTTTGGGTTAGTTATTGTGCTAAAAAACTGCGCGGAACAGCAGTCAAAGTATGCACTGTGGTGGGTTTTCCATTAGGAGCGAATGATCCAAAAAGCAAAGCCTATGAAACAAGACAAGCTATTGAAGATGGCGCTCAAGAAATTGATATGGTGATTAATGTGGGAGCTTTAAAATCAGGAAACTTTAAGATGGTAGAGGAAGACCTCCGAGCAATTAAAAGAGCCTGCCGTCAAACGACAATTACTAAAGCTATTATTGAAGCATTCCTTTTAACCGATGATGAAAAAGTTATTGCCTGTCAACTAGCCAAAAAGGTTGGATATGACTTTGTCAAAACTTCAACCGGCTTTGCAGGTGGGGGAGCAACCATTCATGACGTTGCCCTGATGAGAAGAACTGTTGGTCCCAAAATGGGAATCAAAGCAGCTGGTGGAATTCATAGTTTTGAAGAGGCTAAAGCCATGATTGCAGCCGGAGCAACCCGTATTGGAACTAGTTCAAGTGTAAAAATTGTTAATGGTTAAAAAAAGATTTTGAGAAAATTCAATGGATGAAAAAAATCAGATTTTAACAGAAATTATAACCGAAACGGTTTCTAAGTATTTGTCCAATGCCAAGTTATTCTTAGGTCAGAATTATTCTATCCCAGTTGAGGTATCCAATCATCATGTGCACTTAACTCGAGAAGCATTGGATATTTTATTCGGCCCAAATTATCAACTCACCAAGGTTCGAGATATATCCCAGCCTGGTGAATTCGCCAGCAATGAAAGGGTAATCTTAGTAAGTTCTAAAATGAGAATTATCGAAGGAGTGAGAATTGTTGGGCCAGTAAGATCTTATAACCAGGCTGAACTCACTGTAACCGATGGTTATGTGTTGGGGTTAAATCTTCCTACTCGTTTATCGGGGGATGTGGCTGGTTCGCAACCTATTATTATGATAGGTCCGAAGGGAGCCCTCAACCTCACTGAAGGAGCTATTCGTGCCGCACGTCATATTCATATGACACCGAGTGATGCTGGAGAGTATCAGGTAAAAAATAATCAGAGGGTGAAAGT
>JAGPGC010000086.1 GCA_018056205.1 Candidatus Atribacteria bacterium
TTACACCGACCATCGATATACCGAGAACACTCGGGTAAGCTATCCAATTGAATTTATTCCCAATGCTTTAATACCTGGAATAGCTGGTCATCCGAAAGTTGTAATTTTTTTAACTGCTGATGCTTTCGGTGTTATGCCGCCAGTAGCAAAATTAACAACCGAGAAAGCTATCTACAACTTCATTTTGGGTTATACTAGTAAATTAGCTGGAACTGAAAGAGGAATAGTTGAACCGCAGGCTACCTTCTCAGTATGCTTTGGGGCGCCTTTTATGCCGCTTAATCCAAAAACCTATGCTCAAATGCTAGGGAAGAAAATAACCCAATATGGTTCAAGAGTTTATTTGGTTAATACTGGTTGGATTGGAGGACCCTATGGAGTAGGGAAAAGGATCGATATTGACTATACCCGGAAGATGGTTAAGGCGGCAATTGACGGTACAATCGATGTCAACGGCTATCATGAAGATCCAATTTTCCAGTTTTCAATACCAAATGCTTTACCTGGCATTCCCAACGATATTTTGAATCCGGGGAATCTATGGTCTAATCATTCGGATTATTCCAATGAGGCTACAAAACTGAGAAACCGTTTTGATGAGGTTATGAAGAAATATTTACCGCTTTAAAAAAATTCTTTGGTGAAAAAAAGCGGCTGCTTAAAACGGCCGCTTTATTTTTCCTATTTATAGATTTCTTCATCAGTGAAGAGCTGAAAGAGTTATTTCCCCTCTAAAACGCTTTGGACTCAAAGCTGGCTTTCGTTCTAAATAAAGAAAACCACATTTTTACCGTTAGTAAAAGCAAATCCTTAGGCATTTTTGATGTTGATATTATTTTCAGATAAAACCTGAGCGACCCGATGGAGATGATAGAATTCATAACTATTTTAAAATTAGTGGCATTTATATTATTCATGTTTAAATTACCATTAAATATCATATTTTTACGAAAAAGCTTTTGTTATAATAATACCGACCATCATTAACCTTATAAAAAATACAGTCGGAAGTGAAGGTGCAATAATGGATATTCAATTAAATGGATTAGTAAGTTTTTTGGCGGGTTTACTTTCTTTTTTATCCCCTTGTATTTTGGGCATAGCTCCAGCTTATGTGAGTTATATCAGTGGGGTTGAATCAATCGAGAGTGAGCGAAACAAAGTTTTTTTACATACAATTCTTTTTGTTGTTGGATTTTCGATTGTTTTTATATTTATGGGTATTGGAGCTTCTTTTTTGGGAACTTTTTTGATGAAATATAAAATATGGTTTAATCGTATTGCCGGTATTATAATTATTATTTTTGGTTTACAGATATTAGGGATTTTAAAAATTAAAATGTTATATACCGAAAAGAGAATACAGCCTAAAACAACCTGGGCGAAGATGAGAAGTCTTATCTTGGGCGTTACTTTTGGGTTGGGATGGACTCCTTGTGTTGGTCCCATTTTAGGTTCGATTCTCCTTTATGTATCAACTTTAGGAAATGTACTACAAGGGGGTATTTATCTATCTTTTTATGCATTAGGTTTAGCAATCCCTTTTATTTTACTAGGTTTTGGTTGGGGATATATGATGAGTGTTCTTCGGACTTTACAAAAAAGGGGTCATATTATTGAAATAATCAGTGGGATTTTATTGATTTTCTTAGGAATAATTTTAATGTTTGATCAAATGAATGCTTTGATTGCTCTTTTTGGGTTGGAAAATATGGTTCCAGGTGAAAACTTATTTTTGAATCAATAATAATAGGAAGAATAGAGGAATTAAATGGCTAAGAAATCTCAGCCGGTAAAAGGGTTTGGAACTGTTTCTAAAAAGCTAAATTTATCTAATCGAGCGTATCGGGGAATTCATGCTATTAAAGTGAGTGATATTGTAGGTAGTGTTGGTCGAGTACAAGATTTCTTAAGTGGATTCCGATTGAAAAATCCTGATGTTCGTTATTATCGATTAAGAAAAATTATGGAAAAAGGTGAAGCTATACCCCCTATAATTGTTTATAAGGTTGGTAATGAGTATTATGTTTTAGATGGGAACCATCGAGTAGCAATAGCTAAAGAACTCGGCATAGAATTTATCGATGCCGAGGTGATTGAGTTTTTTCCCAGTGAGAGGAAAGAAAGTCGAACTCTTCGAGAAAAGCGGATGGAATTTGAAAGCCTTACTGGATTGAAGGGAATTGATTTAACTGAACCGCGCCATTACGATACTTTTATCAATTATATCCACGATTACGCTCAACAGATGGAGTTGTTTCTAAAAAGAAAAGTTGATATTAAAGAAGCCGCCTTAAACTGGTTTCTTTCGGTTTATACACCAGCAGTTCAACGTATAGTAGAAAAAGGTTTAGAGGATGTTTATCAAGGTAAAACTTTAGGTGATATTTTTTGTTTTATTCTTGATTATAAGTGGTATAAAAGTCAAAAAGAGGGTTATGATATTGGCTTTGATAAAGCCATGCAAGGATTTATCAAGGAAATACTTGGAAAAGAGGAACCAGAAGAGAAGAAAACCTTAATTGAAAAGTTCGAAGGTTTGTTGGAGGAGGTTTTACCGTGGATCAAAAAGGAATAAGCTGGCACGCACTTTCATCTCAGGAGGTTATTCAGCAGCTTAAAACTGATCAAGAAAAGGGATTAAAAGGGGAAGAAGCAAGAAATAGGCTTAATGAACAAGGTCGGAATGTCCTTCCCACCGGAAAAAGAAAAACAATTTTAAGTATGTTTATCGATCAATTTAAAGATTTTTTAATACTAATATTAGTGGCTGCAGCAATCATCTCTGGTTTATTAGGAGAAACTACCGATGCCACGGTAATAATTGCTATTTTAGTAATTAATGCTATTTTGGGAGTAAGTCAAGAAAGAAAAGCCAATAAAGCATTGGATGCTTTAAAGAAGATGTCGGTTCCTGAATGCGAAGTTATTCGCGATGGAGTACTGCAAAAAATTTCTTCGGAAGAATTGGTCCCTGGTGATATTATTCTACTTCATGAAGGAGACTACGTACCAGCCGATATGAGATTAATTGAAATTCATAATCTACGCATTGATGAAGCAAGTCTCACTGGTGAATCCGTACCAGTTGAAAAGGTAACTGAGCCAGTATCCGATAATATTCCTATTGCCGATCGAATTAATATGGCCTATTCAGGGACTATGGTTGCCTATGGTCGAGCTAAAGGGGTGGTTACGGAAACCGGAATTAACCGAGAAATAGGGAAAATAGCTCAATTATTGGAAAAAGAAGAGGAAGTGATTACCCCGCTTCAGAAGCGTTTAGCTGGATTGGGTAAATTATTGGGATATTTAACCTTAATTGTATGCGGAGTGGTTTTTGTAGTTGGAATCATCCGTGGAGAACAGGTGTTTGACATGTTTATGACAGCAGTCAGTTTGGCAGTAGCTGCTATTCCAGAAGGACTCCCAGCCATTGTTACTATTGTTCTTGCCTTGGGAGTTACCCGAATGAGCCAACACAATGCCATAGTTCGGAAGCTTCCTGCGGTTGAAACCTTAGGAAGTGCCACCGTAATTTGTACCGATAAAACTGGCACCTTAACTCAAAATCAGATGACCGTTCAAGAAGTTTTTCAGATGAGTGATAATGAAGAAGAAACTCAATCTCAGACTTTTCTACCCAATGAGACTCTTATCCAGATTGGAGTCCTTTGTAATGATAGCTCAATTGCCCAAGATAATGATAAGATGCAACGCTTTGGTGATCCAACTGAATTAGCATTAATTGAATTTGCTGAAAAAAATGGTTATTCAGTAAGTAGAATGCGGCAAGAATTTCCTCGTTTGGATGAAGTCCCTTTTGATTCAAAACGAAAAATGATGTCCACTCTTCATGAATTCAATGGGAAAAGAAGAATTTTAGTTAAGGGAGCACCCGATGTTTTAATTAATCGTTGCAGTTATTATCAATCAGGAGATAAAATACATCCTCTTGGTGAAAAAGAACGACAGCTCATTCATAATATTATTGAAAAAATGGCTAGTAAAGCGCTACGAGTTTTAGCTTTTGCTGAAAAGGAGATACCTGATAAAAGGAGAATTAGTGAAGAAGATGAGTATAATCTCAATTTTCACGGATTAGTTGGTATGATTGATCCTCCTCGGCCAGAAGTGAAACAAGCTTTATTAGAAGCTAACAGCGCAGGAATAGAGACTATCATGATCACCGGGGATAATCTTCTCACTGCTAAAACCATTGCTCAAGATTTAGGATTAATTAAATCTGGAGATGAAGCCATAACCGGACAAGAAATGGAAAAACTTTCCCAAGAGACCCTGATAGAAAAAATAAAACATCTGCGGGTTTTTGCTCGAGTGTGGCCGGAGCAAAAGTTAAAAATTGTTGAAGCTCTTCAGAGGAACAAAGAAGTGGTGGCTATGACTGGTGATGGGGTGAACGATGCACCAGCCTTAAAAAAGGCTGATATTGGTATCGCCATGGGAATTACTGGTACTGATGTTGCCAAAGAAGTAGCTGATGTGGTTTTAGTAGATGACAATTTTGCCACTATTGTCAAGGCGATTGAAGAAGGAAGAGTCATTTTTGATAATATCAGAAAATTTGTTGTGTATCTTTTGGCCTGTAATATAGGTGAAATATTTGCTATTTTTATTCCGATACTAATCGGTCTACACCGTCCTCTGGTTCCTGTACAAATATTACTTATCAACTTAGTAACTGATGGATTACCAGCAATGGCTTTGGGTGTTGACAGTCCAGAACCAGATATTATGATGAGAAAACCACGTAACCCTAAAGAAGGTATTCTCAACCCTCAATCAATGAAGATTATTTTCTTTAATTCAATATTTATCGCTTTATCGGTCATCATCGCTTTTATTACCGGTACCTCAATAGGTGGAATTGAAACCGGACGAACTATGGCTTTTGTTACCTTGGCGTTTTCGGAACTCCTTCGTGCTTATAGTTTTCGATCAGAAAAAAGAAATTTCTGGGAGATTAATCTCCAATCTAATCTTTATCTAATTGAAGCTGCCTTATTATCAGCAGTAATTGTATTGGTTACCGTAGTTGTTCCATCGGCTGCTAAAGTTTTCTCTAATGTTCCACTCAACAGGTTGGAATGGACCTATACCATAGTGTTTTCTTTTATATCGTTCTTTGCTTATGAAATATGGAAATTATGGAATAAAAAATCTAAAGCTCAATAGATTCTAAACAAAGGAGGTAAAGAAGGTTGGAAATCGAATTGGTAAGTATTGATAATGAAAATTTTTATAATTTTATCCTTGGTCAAACTCATTTTATTAAAAGCGTTGAAGATATTTATGAAACAGTTTTTAGTTCTTCACCAGCTATTAAATTTGGTTTGGCTTTTTGTGAATCTTCTGGCCCTTGTTTGATTCGCTACGAAGGAAATGATGCTGAACTTATCGAATTAGCTAAAAAGAATGCTCTTAAATTAGGGTGCGGCCATTGTTTTATTTTATTTTTAAAAGATGGCTATCCAATTAATGTAT
>JAGPGC010000087.1 GCA_018056205.1 Candidatus Atribacteria bacterium
GGAAATTGAAATTATTGCATAATTGAGCCAAAATTAGATAGATAGAGGATTTCTAATTATAGAAATACAGTCGTTTTTAATAGAAAGGAATAAGAAGGGTTACCATTTTGTTTTTTTATAATGTACGTTTAATCTTTCCTCGAATGTTTGGAAAAATCGAGTAAAATTATTAAGGTGAATACCTCGATAGCAAATTCTCTAAGAAAAAATTCAGACCTTATCCATACATAATTAGATAATAGGGCAAAAAGAATTCTTAGAGTATTTTTGAGGAGAAGATAATGATTTAATATTTAAAAAGGAGGGAGGAAAGATGGATTTTTTTGAAATGTGTAAAACTGGTCATTTAGAAGAAATTCTATCTAAGATTCATGAAGGTATTGATGTTAATACTAGGGATGAAAACGGCTGGACGCCTCTTATGTATGCTGCTTGGTATAACCAAAATCCAGAAGTGGTCAAGGTTCTTCTTGAGGCGGGAGCAGATGCAAAACTCATTGATGATTTTGGAAAAAAGGCGATAGATTATGCAAAAAAGAACGAATACTTATTGGGAACTGGTATTTATAAGCAACTGGAAGAAGCCAGCAGGTAAATTTTGAGGAAAAAGACCATAAAAAGATGAAAATAATATAAATCTAAAATTTGGTTTACCAAAATATTTTATGTAGCTTAAAATAAATAGGGTTTTTTAGGTGACATCGATCATTTAAAGATAAATTAAAATATTAAGAGCAACTTATGATGGAAAATTGATCTCAAATTGGTTTTTGAATAAATCAAATAAGTGATATATAAAATTTTAATTACAATTTCCAGTGAAATTTAGTTTTTAGAAAAGAGAATTTTATTAGAATTAAAGGAGTAAAAAGAACAAAAGTTAAAAATTATTATGAATTTAAAGACTAAGTGTGAGATAGGAAGAGAAAAAATTAAACTATTCCGTGCTTTAATATAATTTGAAAGCACGGAATAATAGTAAGAAAAAAAATTTAACTTTGTATTTCGTTAATATCAAAAGCTATCGAATCCAAGATTTTTTCCAGAATTGGCTGGAATTCCTCAGAGGTATTTCCTTGGAAGGTAATATTCATAAATAAACCCTCCCCATCCTTAAATATTTTGTCAACGGCAATAAAAATTACCTTATCATCGTTTTGAGGGTTTCCTAAGGTAACCATTCGAGCTTCCATTTCACCGATAGACCTTGATGTATCCTGAATTAATTCCAATTCTTCGGCTTCATTTTCGATAAACATTTCAAGAAAGAGATCAACATTTTCACCTCGTGCAAGGATCAAAAACTGTTCTGGCTTATCTAAATCTCCATTATACCAATTTGACTCCTTCTCGCTAAACCCAAGGTTTTCTTCCAATTGTTTCCATTCAGAAGGAAGAGATAAAGTTATTCCATAAGCGGTAATAGTTTGCCATTCCTCTTCAGCCC
Source organism: Candidatus Atribacteria bacterium (assembly GCA_018056205.1). GTDB lineage: Bacteria > Atribacterota > Atribacteria > Atribacterales > Atribacteraceae > Atribacter. The sequence continues at coordinate 1,448 of JAGPGC010000087.1, forward strand.
AAGCAAAAGGAACAAAAGCTATACTTATTAAAAATAACGCAACAACTATTTTTAGTATTAGTTTTTTCAAGGTAAACGCCCCTTTTTATTATTCTGCTTTTATATTAACCTTCCTCCTTCCCGATATTTTTATAAAGCTAAAAAGCTCCACCTCGACCTCCACCTGATCCTCCTCCTATGCTGCCTCCACCACCCGAAAAACCTCCTCCGCCCCATCCTGAAGAACCTTTGGATCGGGTTTGAGCTTGGACAATGGTAGCTGAAGCAGTATTTCGGAGCAAATAAAGCTGACTGCCAAAAAGAAAAGGTGAAGGATTATAAAACTGGCCATGTTGGCTTTGTGCTTCCCAGATTTCTCGAGGAATAATCTCTTGTAAAGTACTAATAACTTTTTCTGCAATCCCCAGAGCTGTTGCATAAATGAGATATTTTTCCCAGATAATGACGGACTCAGGTGGATACTCGGAGAGTAAGGAAAATTCAGAAAGGTAACGGCTAAAATTCATCCATTTTTGATAGTATTCTCTTCCTTCCTTAGTCCAGCGACCAAAGAAATCTTTTCGAATCATTAAAATAGCTCCACCGGAAAACCACATAATTGCTGAGAGCAAAGTCATTTTTGGCAATAGAAATGAAGTTATCCCCTGAGCTGAGATGTCTACTACAGCTAAGGAAAAAAACATCATAATAACTGCCATAAATTTTGCCAATATATTTCCGGAGGTACTGAAATATCGTCGTTTGGCAATGGCATTGTTAACTACATTTTCATACTCCGATAGCAATTGATTAAATTTTCTGGCTTCAGTAGTGGATTTTGAAAGGCGCTTTTGCATGTCTTGAAAATCGAAGATATTATCGGTTGCAAAGTGGGTTAAAAATTTGATGAGTAATCCTTCAGAAGGAGAGAGGTCATCGCCGGGTTCAGTTTTTTTGATTATAATTCCTTGTTGATTTTGTATTTCCCCAAAATCAATATAATCTTTATGGTAAAGATTCATTATAGCTGCTGCTATTCCATCTTTATCAACATTACCAGCTAAATTTTTTACCATGGCGTTGATAAAATCGGGTGGGTCATCACTAGGGAGTTCGCGTTCATATATTCCCTGGTAGGTAATAGTGGGTTCTTTTCCCATAAACCAAAAAATTAGAAAGAATAAAAAACCAAAAATTATGAGAAGTAGTACCCAGGGCCACCAAGCAGTTCGAACTTTTCTGATGTAAATGTTTTCGATTTGTTTTATTTCTTCAGTAGTTAAAGTTGGATTGTTAACGGCAAATTGGAGATTGGGAATAGGTTCAGCAAGGAATCGAACCTCGGCAAATGTTTCCGGTGGGAAATGAGAAGCAATAAAGGTAAATTGGTTTCCACTTTGAACCATTTGAACCGATGGATGTTGATAAATAGTATTGATTTTAACCGAATTGGGAAAATCGAAAATACCGGTAATTTTTCCAACTGGTGCATCCCATTGTCCCCAATATTGACGGAAAATTTGGGCTATTTCCGGTCCATTTTCAAAAATACCACGAGCATTATAGGTGACATGAAGTCTGATGGGAGGGGATTTTTTGGGATTAAGTTTTTCAAAACTTCCCTGAGGAACTAACCATACTCGAGCTTCAAAACCATTAGATTGTTTACGAAGGAACTCAACTGACTGGGTTTCAATTCCTTCAGTCCAAAGCCGAATATTATTAATTTCAACGTATCGTGAAGGAGGAATTTCTCGATAGAGTCCGCGAAAGGGTTTTCTCATTTGGTAATCGATGATTTCGTGAATTTCAAAGCTGCCATCAGGAAGCATCTGATGGTGAATAGTAGCAGATGGGATTGAATAAAGAGAGTTAAAGAACCACTTGAAGTAGGGATTTCCTCCGATAGTTTGGAAGAGAATGAATAATACAATTAAAACCACAAAACCAATGATCCATTTTACGATGCTCCGTTTTTTGTTGTAATGCATACTTCTTACCCCGCTTTTGTAGAGTTCAATTTATTTATTCATATTACAAAAAGAAGTCAAATCTATTTTTTGCTCATAAATAATTTAATTTTTTTTAGCTTTTAATTTGTAAATAGTTTTGCTTGAAAAAGTAATTTTTTATAGAAAGTGCTTTAAATTCGTGGATAATTGTTCTAATTGATTATATTGTAAAGAAAACTTTACTAGTATACAACAAAAAAATTATTTAGTAGCCTGAAAATATGAGAACGTACAAAAAAAGACGTCATCCTGAGCGGTGCTTTCCCGCGTGAGGATCTCATCTTTTAGGTTCTTTCTTCATAAAAATTTTAAAGGATGAGATTCTCACGTCGTCCGGCAAAAAATACCGGACTCCTCAGAATGACAGAGTGGGTGAATGAGATTGCCACATCGTTGAACATAAGAACGGTTGAGCTCTTAATAATAACGGTTTGGATAGGTATTTTCATTGTTATATGGTACTATAAAAAGTGACTTGAGAATCAATTTTAAAGGAGGTTTATTGAAGTTGAAAATTCTTCTCTGCCCTGATTCGTTTAAAGGAAGCTTATCAAGTCATGAAGTTTGCCTTGCAATAAAAAGAGGATTTTTACGCTGTACTCATGACGTTGAAATTGTTGAAAAACCAGTAGCTGATGGTGGCGAAGGGACAATTGAAGCTCTCTATTATGGTTTGGGAGGAAAATTAATAGAAATCGAAATAAAAGGTCCTTTATGGGAAAAAGTGAAAGCCCAATATCTCATACTTAATGATAGAAAAACCGCAGTCATTGAATTGGCTCAAGCAGCTGGATTGACACTAATTCCATCAAAAAATCGGAATCCTCGACTCACCACTACTTATGGAGTTGGAGAGTTGTTGATCGATGCTGTAAAAAAGGGCTGTAAGAAAGTAATTTTAGCTATTGGTGGAAGTGCAACCAACGATGGAGGGATGGGAGCATTAACCGCTTTGGGAGTGAAGTTTTATGATGAAAATCAAAATCTACTGTCGGGAACAGGAGAAAATTTACCTAAAATTCGATTAATAGATACTGAAGATATTAGCAAAGAGATGGGTGAAGTTGAAATTCTTATTGCCAGTGATGTTAGAAATCCTCTTTTTGGACCAGAAGGAGCAGCGATGGTATACGGTCCTCAAAAAGGGGCAGAAGAAAAGGATGTTCAATTCCTCGATAAAGGTTTAATCCATTATTCTCAAATGATTGAACAAAAAACTGGAAGAAAAGTGGATAATATTCCAGGATCTGGAGCTGCTGGTGGAATTGGAGCAGGTTTTTGTGCATTTTTTAATGCTCAAATCACTTCTGGTATTCAACTCATAATGGAATTATTGCATTTTGATGAGGAAATTAGGTCTAGCCACCTAGTTATTAGTGGAGAAGGAAAAATTGATCGACAGACTCTTTATGGGAAAGTAATTAGTGGTATCTATGAATTATGTCAAAAACATTATAAACCTTTGATACTTTTGGCTGGTAAAATTGAAGAAGAGGCTTATTCAATTTATGGGGATAAAGTTTTAGCATTGTTTTCAATTGTTAATGGTCCAATTAATGAAAATGAGGCGTTTTCAAGAGCAAATTATTTATTGGAAAATGTCTCCTATAATGTAGCAAAGTTAGTTTTTCAAGATTTTATATAAATTATTATCCAAATGATAAATAAAAAAGCCCCAGTTTTTTAGCCGGGGCTTTTTTTATATGAAATAAAGGAGTTTAGAACTTAGAAGCTAACGGAAAGTTCGGCGGTAAAGGTACCGAGCCCATCCACAATATTACCAGTCCAGTTATCGTCGTATTCATCATCCCAGGTTCCAATTTCGTAAGTTAAGGTTAGGTTAGTTTTGTCAGCCATTTCCCAAGCTAACTCAGCCATAGCGCTCCAGACCTGAACATTAGCTGGAGTAACACTATCGTACCGACCTTCAACCGTCAAAGT
>JAGPGC010000088.1 GCA_018056205.1 Candidatus Atribacteria bacterium
TAAAACATCAGCATTGAGCTTAAACGAAGATAAAACCATCCAAATAAAAGGTATTAGATAGATAATTCCAATAACAAACAAAACCAAGTTCAAAATAATGGCTGCTATCTTCAATTTACCCTTTTTTACAAATTGCAACCCGACCACTCTCCCCAAATAAATAAATATAAATGATTAGATTTCTGCTTCTGAACTAAAGATTCTTAACTGGATAATAGAAAAGATAAACAATGTTAAAAAGAACATTACGGAAATTGCTGCCGAATAGCCAAACTTGGTGTATTCAAAAGCTTCTTTATAAATTAAGAGAGTTAAAACTTCGGTCGAACGGCTAGGCCCTCCACCAGTCATAACATATTGCAGAGCGAAAGTCCCAAAAGAAAATATTGCGCATGATACAAAAACTAAAATTAAAGTATTTTTTAAAAGGGGCAGAGTTATGTGTATGAGGCGTCTCCAAAAGCCTGCTCCATCTATTTTTGCGGCTTCATAATAAACATCGGGAATATTTAATAACCCGGCGATAAACATGACCATATAGTAACCAGTATATTTCCAAACATTTACTAAAACCATAGCATAGGGAGCAACTTTTATTGATGTTAGCCAAGGAATATTCCAGCCAAAAATATCCAGAAAAATCACCGAAAGTAATCCGGTACTTTGGAACATAAATTTCCAAACTACAGCAATTGCTACCATAGGAAGAACAACCGGGAGGAAAATCATTGATTGATAAAATTGTTTAAACCAGCATAGCTTGCTGGTGAAAGCCAACGAAAGCCAAAAAGAAATAAACATGAGAAGAACAACGCTGAGAAAAGTAAATTTGAGCGTAATAGCATAAGAGTTCCAGAATCTTTTGGTTGAAAATAATTTAATGAAATTCTTTAATCCAATAAATATTGGTGATCCGGCAAAATTCCATTCAAATAATGAGAGACGAAAAGCATCGACCATGGGATAAATAAGAAATATTGAAAACAGTAGGAGGGTTGGAAGAATAAAAATATACCCTTGTTTTTGTAATCGATCATAGTAATGGTTTTTTTGAATTCCTTGGCTTTTCTTCTTCATTTTCTTCCCTACCCTCCTCCGCTAAAAGATGTCTGAGGTTTATTTTAAAAAGTTTTTGGAATCTATCTATCCAAGAATATCGGTTAATTCTTCCTTCAATATTTTCAAAGATTCCTCGTTCGACATTCCCCCGAAGATAACACGACGGATAGCTTCTCCAACAGCATCTTGAGTTTCACTGAATTTTGGAGAAGCAAGAAGAGCAGCACCTTTCCGTCTTTCTGCGTCAAAAACGTCATTGTTGAGAATATATTTATTCGCAAGGGCAGGATCTAAAGATTTTCGGGGTTGATAGTATCCATGTTCTATAAAGGCCTCGGGTTGGCTTGCTAAATGGTCAAGCCATTTCCAAGCCCATTCTTTATTCTTACTCTGCTCTGCTACGAACACACAGTAACCATAAACAGGGCCACCGATATCTTTTCCATCTTCAAAACGTGGATAGGGTATCGGTGCGACATCTTCTCGAGCCACCGAATAGCTGTCAAGAACACCCCAATACCAGCTTCCACCAGTGAGAAACGTGCTGGTAAGACCATTGCCAAATCCTTCTCTTTCATCATCAAACAAGCCAGGATTAAAGATACCATCCTTGGTGGCGAAATTGGTAAAAGTTGTCAAGGCTTCCAGGGCTTCAGGTGTATCCAAACTATCCATTAACCCTTGTTCAGTTGGCCAATCTAACCCTTTTTGTTCCATAAAACTGTGAAGAACTAAAAAGGGGAAAACTGATGCTTTCAGGTTAATAGCAAAGCCGTTTCTGACAATTACGTCATTTTGACGAACCGTCATCTTGCTACAAACATCGACAAACTCTTTCCAGGTTTTAGGGATATTGGTTTTTGGATCTAAACCAGCTTCCTTCAGGTGGGCGGTATTAATCCATGCTACATAACTGCTCATTTCAAAGGGGATACCGTAGTATTTTCCATTGTAAAAACCGCCGGTTTTTTGCAAGGCCCCTTCTTCCCACATATCGAGAACTTCTTCAATGGTTTCTTTGCCAAATGCGGAAGGCATTATTTCAGCACATAAACCATTTGCCATAAACCATGCTGACTGCATATTAGGCATGGCAAAAGTATCCATTCCTCCTCCTCCGAGAAGTGCGGTCCTAACCTTGGTGGGCATGTCAGGATCGGCAAAAAACATGATTTCTACATTTACATTGGGATACTTTTCCATAAAAGTTTTGGCAGCTCTTGCATTAATTTCATCGTAGGGAGGTTGAGACCAGTGATAATGAACGATATTAATCTTTTCTTCTTGAGCCCATACCATAGAAACCGAAATCAACAAAAACAATACAGTAAAAAACACAATTAATTTCTTCACTTATTTTAATCCTCCTTGGTTATTAAAAAATAGAATTCTTACCTTTTTATAACTCAGGATTCTAAAACTTCTTTCTACTTACTATTAACTACCCTCCCTTCTTAATGATATAAAAAATTTTTAGAAAATTTTGATAATGATTTTAAATCAACACTCATTTTCATTCTCTTAATATTTCAAAAACAGGGATTGTCAAGTCGCTACTTTCCTTGCATTGATAGCAGAAGATAATTGTTTTCATAGTCACCTGGTGTTAGGAGTTAGTGTGAACATTTTACTTTCATTATGAGTTCGAGGACATACATCTCAAGTGCTTCGTAGTTTCTTTCCTCCACACATTTCTTTTGGTAATTATAATCAAATTTGCTCACTTTGTCTTCAAGCATTTTGACAATTTTGAGACTATTATAAAGGTGACGATAACAATCTTCGATTTTCTGAGTTCTCATAGCTTTTACATCAAGACCAACATATTCTCCGTTTTCACTATAATGGTTTTCGACTAGAATTTTTATCTGATTAAATGCCTGTCTTAAGTTCTCCACCCCAAAGGTTTTGTCTTGATCATACTTTATACCATTTTGATCGTTGAGATGAACGCTCCAAAGCTTTTTGTTGGCAAGTCCAAAGGCGATCTCATTAGCAGGATCGAGTCCTGCTAATATCGCATGAGCGCTTTCTAATAAGGCTCCTACTCGATCAGGATCGATGGTTTTATACGATAAAGCAATGGCATGACCAATGGTAGGACAAAAACTCCTATCTATTGGCTCATTTGGTTTAGTTTCAATAAGGACTCGGATGTTCTTATCATATTCAAGCATCTTATTTATGGCTGCAACGATACGATTCACTGAAAGAATGGGATCTTTGCTTTCATAACAGAGGGTACCTTCTCTGGCTAACCAAAGAACAATTTTATTACATCCCAATTCATTGGCAATATCTACCGATCTCATGGCCCTCCATAGGGCAAACTCTCGGTCTTTAGGATCATTCGAGGTAAAACCCCCATCAATTGTTTTAGGGTCCATCCATAATCGTGGTGCCACAAATTCGGCTTTTAATCCGTTGTCATTTAATACTTTTCGGATTTCTTTGGCTTTTTGCTTAATGGCTTTATCCGAAAGGTCATTCATATCTGGTACGACATCATCATCGTGAAATTGAACTGCATCAAAACCGATTTCTTTGAATTTCCGGATCTTCTCAATTAATGGTATGCTTTCTCTTACTGGGGGTCCAAAAGCGTCTGCTCCCTCATGGACGTTCCAAGGACCAACTGAAAATTTAAAGCTCGACATTGTAACACTCCCCTTTTTTATTTATTTTACCATGATTTATCCCTTTTCTCTTGGTAAAAAAAATCGGTAAAAGTTTACTTTTATTACTCAAAAACGATTTAGTTGAATTTCCAGAATAAAAATTGACTTTAAAAAATGAATTAGGATAAAATGAGTCTAAGGTTTTTATTGTTTATTTTTAAATGATTTCTTTTGAAAATAAAAAGCTTATTAGGGAGAAAGGGGGACGTTTTTTGAAATTTTAACTAAAACGAATAAATTGCTTTAAATGGAGGTGATAAAAGTTAGCATAAGTATAACTTAAATTACCAGAATTCTTTTATAGATGGGAATGAAGATAATGCAGGTGAAATATTGTTTTTCAATATTTTTTTGAGGAGGATGAAAATGAAAAGATTTAAACTCTTATTATTGCTTACAATGGTATTGTTATTGACATTTTCCTTTTTTACAGTTGCCGAGGCGGATGACACTGATTTTGAAATTGTTATGGTTGTCAAGCTCGAAGGAGTTGCCTGGTTTGATAATATGAGACTGGGTGTGGAAGAATTTGCCAAGGAAACCGGTGTTAATGCCTATCAAATTGGTGCTGCTACTGCTGACCCAGCGTCACAGATTGCCTTAATTGAGGACCTAATCGCCAAAAAGGTAGATGCCATTATTGTTGTACCAAATGACCCAGTAGCATTGGAGCCGGTATTTAAAAAGGCTAATGATGCTGGAATTCTTACTTTTACCCATGAAGCATCAAACCAAAAACAAGTGACCTTCGATATTGAAGCTTTTGACAATGAAGCCTATGGAAGACATATGATGGATGTAATGGCCAAGGATTTAAATTACGAAGGTGAATATGCCTGTTTTGTCGGGCACCTCACTTCAACGACCCATAATGAATGGGTTGATGCAGAAATTGCCCAACAAAAAGAAAAATACCCGAATATGAAATTAGTCACCGATCGGATTGAAGAACAAGAAAATCAACAAATTGCCTATGAAAAAACTTTAGAATTATTAAGAACCTATCCAAATCTTAAAGGCATTATGGGGAGTGCCATGAGCACAGTTCCTGGAGCTGCTTTGGCTATTGAAGAAAAAGGTCTTATTGGCAAGGTTGGAGCCTATGGAACTTGCCTTCCCTCAGTTGCCTATGATTACTTAAAAAATGGCGCGGCGAAGTCAATCCATTTTTGGATTCCTGCTGATGCCGGATATGTATCCTGCAAGGTAGCCTGGGAAGTTCTTAAAGGAAACGAGATTAAAGAAGGCATGAATTTAGGAAAGCCCGGCTATGAAAGCATTACCATTAAGAAAAATCAATATGGTTTCCCAGTAATTTATGGTCAAGCTTGGCATGATGTTACTGCCGAAAACGTTGACGATTACAATTTATAATCCATAAAATTTTATTAAGCAAAATCAAATATCTTTCTTTTAAAAAAATGCACCATGAAAAGAATACTTGAATGCTCTTAACTGGAGAAAAGAAGTGAATAAAATAAGTGAGTTGGGTTATTAAGAACTTTCCCCCAACTCACTTATTTTAGAAGGGATAAAATGGCTGAAGATTTTTTAATAATTAAAAATGTAAGTAAGTTTTATGCTGGAGTACGGGCTTTAGATAGTGTTGATATGTCTATAGGC
>JAGPGC010000089.1 GCA_018056205.1 Candidatus Atribacteria bacterium
AAAAAGAAAAATTACAGCAGGAAAATGATGAATATAAGCGGAAAGTAAAGGAATTGACCCAATATGTGAATCGCTTAGAGGGAAATTTGGAAGAATGGAAAAAGCAATTGGAGATTGAAAAAGAATTCATTCGGCGAGAGTCACAAATGCATTTAAAGGAAGCTCAGATTCGTGGTAACCGAATTATTGATGAAGCGTTGAAAAAAAAGAAAGAAATCGAAATGAGTTATTCCGACCTTAAAGAAAAGTATCGGATTTTCCAGATTCGTTTTAAATCCTTACTTCAAACCTTTATAGAGAGTATTGATTGGAAAGAACAACCACCGGCATTAAACGCACCTGAATCGGATGAAGCCAACCAAAATGAGTTTCATCCACCCGATGATGTCACCTTATTTTCCTTTCAGGATTTGGAAGATGACCAAAAGTGATTAAATTAAAAGGGAGATATAGTCGAGGAAATAATTTTATAATATTTCTGACTAGTTTTTTGATATTTTTAATGCTGGATCAAGTAACTAAATGGTGGGCAAGGGAAAATTTAGCTGACCGTTCTATACAGATTATTCCTGGATTTTTTGACCTTACTCTCAGAAAAAATGTTGGAAGTGCCTTTGGAGTTCGTCTCATAAATTCACCTGCCCATTTAATAATTACCCTGGCGATAACCATGGTATTTTTTTACTTTATGCTCCGATTTCTTGATAACTGGAAGTGGTGGTTCTTTTTGGGGACCGGTTTGTTTTTATCTGGTGCTTGGGGAAATCTCATTGATCGCTTGCGCTTAGGATTTGTCATAGACTTTTTTGAACCATCGATATGGGCAACTTTTAATATTGCTGATGTAACAATCATCGCTGGTTTAATTTTAATTTTTATTCAAATTTGGGATCAGGGTTCAGCAATTGAAGAAACAAAAAATCAAGATTTACGATGATGAATTCTGTAGAATTGACATTTGGCTCCATAGAAATTTTCCGGATATTTCCCGATCAGCATTTTCAAAACTCATAAAACAAGGCTTTATTAAAAGAAACCAAGAAATTTTATACAAACCCAGTGGTGAAGTCCACCCCGGTGATATTATAGAAATCACCTGGCCTATTGATGCCCCACAAGTTTTAGAACCTCAAAATCTTCCTTTAGATGTTATATATCAAGATGATCATATAATAATAGTAAATAAAAGAGCGGGAATGATAGTCCATCCAGTTCGTCCTTTCCAAAAAGATACTCTCATCAATAGTTTGCTTTTTCATGGCATTCAACTGTCCCATTATGGAGCGCCCCTGCGACCAGGAATTGTTCATCGCTTAGATCGGGATACCTCAGGTGTTTTAGTAGTTGCCAAGTCGGATCGTGCCTATCTCGAACTAATCCAAATGTTTAAAAATCGGATAGTTGAAAAGTATTATTTAGCTTTAGTCGAAGGACAGTGGAGGGGAGGTAGCCAACAAGTCGAATTAGCTATCCAAAGAAATCCAAAAATTCCTTGTCGGATGAAGGTTTCAACCATTGGCGGGAAATCTGCTCTTACTGAAATTGAACCCCTAGGAATTGGTGATGCCTATTCTCTCTTATTGGTAAAACCACGTACCGGTAGGACTCATCAGATTCGGGTCCATCTCAGTTCTCAAGGGTATCCTATTATGGGAGACAAATTTTATGGAAGTAATCTCTCTCAAGATATAATGAAACGCCAAGCCTTGCATGCTTTCATCCTATCTTTTCCTCATCCAATTACTGGAAAAAAAATGTATTTTGCGGCAGCCTTACCTGACGACTTTCGGATAGCATTACAAAATATTTCAAATTTGACGAACTTGGTCGGGGATGGTAGGCTTAACGGTTAAGTTTTTTTCATTTCGGAAGGTCATTTTTCCTAAGCCGGTACGAGGAAGAGTTTTTACATTTTTAATAGGTGTATACATTACCACTGCTGAAGTTTCATTCCGTATCGATGAAAAATAAGCGGCAATTTGGGCAGCTAAGAAAAGGTCTTCAACAACCGCTTCAGGTTGACTTGATATCCTCAATAAAACATGTGAACCAGGAAAATCTCTTACGTGGAGCCAATAATCGTCTCGTGTTGAAAGGCGGGTTACTAACCGGTGATTGGCTTTTTCATTTTTTCCAACGAAAATCAGGTTTTTTGAAGGAGTAAGGAATTTTATAATACCCGGTTCAAAAATTTCTGATTGAGCAATGTTCCTGGTATCTGATTCTTGGAAGGAAAGATTCTGGTCAAGATTTTTAAGTTCTTCCTCCAGGGCTTTTTTCCGAAATTGCAGTTCTTCTTTTTTCTTTTTTAAAATTTGGTTGCGGGTTTTTGATTTTCGATATTTTCGAAAGTAAATCTGCATGTTTTGATTTATTGAAAGACGAGGATCTAGGTCAATAAATAGGTTTTCTGGATCATTGGTGAGAATATTCGATACTAAAAATCCCTGAGGCTGTCTGTCAATGATATTCAATTGAGGATATAGTTTTAAAAGATTTCCTCGTATTAATAGTTCGGCAAGTTGGTCCTCTCCAAGGAAAGCTTGGTCCACATTGTTTAATTCTTCTTCAATAAATAGTAGCTCTTTTTCGATAAAATTCTTCTTTTTTCTTTTTTGATTTTGATAAATATGGAGCTTCCAAAAGGTTTGAACGAAATATTTTACCGCTTGATTGAGATCAGGAAAGTCATGGTGAGGAAGATTAGCATACTGATGGCATGATAACCAAAATATTCCCAGAGGAAGCTGGTCTATAGGAGAGTAGTAAACGGAAAAAAGAGAATTGTGGTGGAAAAGCGGTTGGAAAATATCTTGAAGACTGGCTTTTAAAAGAGGCTGAATATTACCAGCGTGGTTGGTTGCTTGGTTTAATAAGCTTTCTGCTAATATCGAGGCCAGGAAGGGTCCAACACCATCAAGATTTGTTAAAAGCCATTTTGGTAATTGATCCTTGAGTTGCAGAGTTGGAAGCTCAAGCTTTCCTTGAACCAAGAGGAGCGGATCTAAGGCATTTATTTTAGGCGGGGGAAGTTGATAGGGTTCTCCCACGATAATGGTACGGAAACGACTTTGATTAGCATTGACCGTTTTTTGGCAACCAAGAATAATAGAAGAAGAGTCTTCAGCAGTAGTTAAAATACAGTTGGCATTTCTTCCAGTTAACTCACCGTAAAGATAAAAAAAATTTCTATTTTCCCAAATTTTTTGATTTTGAAAGGTTAAACGGATTACTCGATCCCATCCCATTTGTTCTAATCCAATAATTTTAGCTCCCACTAAGTATTTATTGAGGATTTGTAACCAAGCCGATTCTTTGATTTTGTTCATAGGTGGTTTTTGTTGGGTGTAATAGAAAAAACAAATTTCAGGATGGGTGGATAAAACTAAAAAACCGGTTTGGTGGTGGTAATGGATTTCTAAGCAAGTTTCTCGATTTTCGGTGAGGGTGATTTTTTGCACCCGCGCTCCCTGAATACGAGAGGAAACGGTTTCAATTTGGAAACGTAAGGGTATTCCTTCTAAGATTCTCATTTGTTTCAAGTCCTAACTTTGTTGACACCTTCAATTATATTAAATAATATTATTCCAGTTATTCAATTGCAAGGTTGGCTTTCATTATTACTGGGTGTTATTAAAAACCTTAGCGATATATCCTAAAAAGAGTTTTATAAAAGGTGAAAAAATGAAAAGTATGACTGGGTTTGGTTACGCTGAAGGTGGGGGATTAATTGGGTTTTATAGAATATCTCTAAAAAGTTTTAATTATCGTTTTTCAGATATCAATTTACGGCTTCCCCGAGAATTATGTTTATGGGAAGAGAACATTATATCCTATCTCAAAGAACGGATTTCCCGAGGAAAGGTGGAGTTAAAGTTAACCTTTGAACCAGGCGAAGAGGCCTTTTCGGTTGAAGCCAATTCACTTTTAGCCAAAGCCTATTTGAAGGCTCTTCATAAATTGAGCAGTGATCTAAACCTTCCTTATGAAGCCGATCTTCGTGATTTAATGCAGGTGCCAGAAATTATAAGGTTGAAAGAGGATGATAATCGCTGGCAGGATGAATATCAACGATTTTTCCCGATATTTAAAGAAGCCGTGGAAGCTTTTCTGCAATTTCGTTTACGAGAAGGAGAAAAATTACAGAACGACCTTTTACAGCAGATGGAAAAATTAAGAGAACTGGTAGGTAGGGTTGAAGAAAAATCACAAAAAATTCCTGAATATTACCGAGAAAAACTAAAACAGAGATTAAAAGAAATTATCCCATCAGTTCCTATTAATGAAAGTTTATTAGCTCAGGAAATTGTGTTTTATGTTGATCGAAGTGATATCCACGAAGAAATCATTCGTCTTAATGCTCATCTATGTCGTTTTGAGGATATTCTTTCTGGTCAAGATTCCATCGGGCGAGAACTTGAATTTGTGCTACAAGAAATGAATCGTGAAGTAAATACTATTGGTTCAAAAACTTCCAATGTCGAAATATCATCTTTAATAATAGATATGAAAACAATATTAGAAAAAATGAGAGAACAAATTCAAAATGTGGAGTAAAAGTTAATTATGCCGGGCCTCCTTTTTGTTCTTTCTGGACCATCTGGTGCAGGTAAAAGTACGGTAAGAAAAGCTGTCATGGAACGGTGTGATGGTTTGAAATATTCGGTTTCCTACACCACTCGGTCACAGAGAGAAGGAGAACGCGAGGCAATTGATTATTACTTTGTAGATGAAGAAACATTCCAGCAAATGAAAGAGAATAATAGGTTTATTGAATGGGCTAAAGTTCATGGTAATTATTACGGAACTCCACGTTTAAAATTGGAAGAAATGTTACAGAGTGGATATGATGTTATATTAGAAATTGATGTTCAGGGAGCTCTTCAGGTAAAAAGAAGTTATCCCCAAGGAATTTTTGTATTTATTGCTCCGCCATCCTTAAAAACACTGGGAGAACGTCTGCGCAATCGAAAAACTGATCAAGAAGATGTAATTTATCTGAGAATGATGAATGCTTTAATAGAAATGAAGTTGATTCGGGATTATAATTATTTGATTATCAATGATATTCTCGAAGAAACCGTTAAAAAATTTCATGCTATTATAATTGCCGAGCGCTGCCGTATCCGTTGGGATAATGACGAAACTCAAAAGCTTTTCTCGGAATGATAGTTTTTAAGATAAAATAGCTTGAATACCGCCTAAGAGTACTATATTATGCTTTATTAATATAAATCCTACCTTTTATGGTTTTCTTCCCTGGTTGGGAGAGTTAGGAAGTTTTTTAATCAGG
>JAGPGC010000090.1 GCA_018056205.1 Candidatus Atribacteria bacterium
AATTCTCAATCCCACCTTCCTGATAAAATTAGAGAGATGTGAGGTTCGTTAAATTATGTCAGAAATCCAACCTTGGCAACATCATCATAACTTTAATCAAGAGAAAAAAGCTGCTGAACAAAAAACGCTTTTTGTGGTTCTTTTAACGTTGTCCGCAATGTTAATTGAGATTATAGCTGGTTGGGTTTACAATTCTATGGCACTTTTTGCTGATGGATGGCATATGTGTACCCATGCGTCCGCATTAAGTATTTCTTTAATTGCCTACATTCTTGCAAGAAAATATACAAATGATAAAAGATTTGCTTTTGGTACTTGGAAAATTGAAATATTAGGGGCATATACCAGTGCAATTCTTTTAGGAATAGTTGGTTTATTTGTTTTAGTAATATCCATTGAGCGAATTTTCAAACCAATAGAGATAATTTATAATTATGCATTAATAGTGGCAGTTGCTGGTTTGATAGTAAATGTAGTAAGCGCATTCATACTGCAACAGGGTCATACAAACCACCATCATAATGGCCAAGGACCTTACCACGAAGAAGACCTTAATTTACAATCAGCCTACCTTCATGTCATTGCAGATGCCCTCACATCTCTATTTGCCATTTTTGCACTACTTGGGGCGAAATATTTTCACTGGAACTGGCTTGACCCATTGGTAGGGATCATTGGTTCACTTTTAATATTTAGATGGGCCTTTATGCTTATTAGAAATACCTCGGTTATTTTATTAGATAGAGAAATGGATTCTCCTCTTATCAAAGAGATAACAGAAATAATTGAATCTGATGGGGATAGTAAAATTAGCGATTTACATTTGTGGAGAGTTGCACAAGATAAATATGCCTGTATTTTAAGTATCGTTTCAAAAAATCTGTGCTCAATAACTGATTATAAAAATAAACTAAAGAAAATTGATGAATTAGTTCATATAACCATAGAAATAAATTATTGTAAATGAATAATAATAATGTCCCTACTACACCTAATAGTAGCTATCTAGCTTCGGCTAACGTCTTTGTCCAAATTCTTGAATAAAACGACTCTAAAAATTATTGCTGTAATTGAACCAGAATCGGCTCCTGGTCAATATCCTAAAGGATATCCAGTAAATACCAATATCGAATGATCAGTAATTAGTAAGAAAGTCGGTTGCCCTAAGCCCGAGTTGCCTACGGCGTAAGAAAGAGTAATTCAAATCCTCAATGATAGCCCTGAAAAACTATTCAGGGTTGAAGCCGTGAGGGTTTCATCCTACGACGTTGTCGTCACCCTGAGGCTTCGTATCCCGAAGCCGTGAGGGTCTCATCCAACCACCCAGCCGTCACCCTGAGGCTTCGTATCCCGAAGCCGTCAGGGTCTCATCCTTACTTTTTTATTTTTAAAATACTTAAAAAATGAGATTCTCACGTCGCTGCGCTCCTCAGAATGAAGGATAAATTTACACATAAAAAAGGACTTGATCGGAATGACTATGAAGAACAAGGTAGAATTCTATGAGCAAGGATTAGAAGAATATCCCAAATCAGGGATATTATTAAGTAATTTTGTAATGCTCCTTTGGATTGCTCTGGGAACTATTGCATGCTGGTTTTTATATCCGTTAATGGCTTGGATTTATCTTGCTTTTGCGATAATAATGGTCTTTGTCGTGCTGCGAAACTTGATTTGTACAAATTGTTACTACTACGATAAATGGTGTTGCACGGGTTGGGGGAAACTATCTGCACTATTCTTTAAGAAGGGTGATACCCAAAAATTTAATTCTAGTTATGGTTTAAAACTTGCTCCTCTTACTTATGGGCTTTTAACTTTGGTTCCACTTATATCAAGTTGTCATTTCATTCACTCAAGGGTTTACGATACCGAAGATAGTTGTATTGATACTTCTGTTGTTGATTTCATTTTACAGCTGTACAGTCAACAGGAAAAAGACTTGTGTGAACTGTAAAATGAGATTAATTTGTCCAGGGAGTGCTGTAAAATGAATAAAGAAGATACGAACCTAATTGCCTATTGCGGTCTTTATTGCGGAGATTGTCCTAATTTTAGGAAAATCTGTTATTAAGGTGATTTTTTCCAAGACTTTGCCTTAGAATTCGCCGCTTATTTTTATTTGGCTATACACAACTTTTGATTATAACTCCGATAGAAGGTCTAACCATAACCGAAAAAAGAATAAGTCCTGGAACATGAATTAAAAATAGCAATGAAAGATAGAAGCAAACTTATTTCTGGAGCTGGGGAAGTTTATTATCGACTGGATGGATCAATTCGGAAGCGTGTTGCAAAAAAGATTGATGAGCTTTCAGAAAATCTCTATCTTGGCAAACTCTTGGAAATCCTGCTGGCATCAATCTTACAAGAAGAATAATAAAAAAACCACGGACTCTAACGAACCTTTTTGCCTTCATCTCACTGAAAAATTTATTTTTCAATAAACTCCTTCAGCGTTTCAGGATTAGACTTCCATCTTTCCTTGCGGAAGAACTTCGAACCTTTTTCCTTGCGGTTAAAGATTCTTTTTTCTAATCCTCCGGTCTTACGTTCCTCAGAATCCGTGGTAACTATTATATTAAATGAATAGTTCTCATTTGTCAAATTTTAAGGAGACATTGAAAAGGTATTCGTTGAGCTATTTTAAAAAATACCATCTGAAATTTTGCTGATAATATAAGGGAAATTTTTAAAAAAAATAATTTAGAGAAACTTATAAAAATATTTAGGTTCAATCCTTAATATTGTAATTTCTTTAATTCTCTTCTTGGAAGGGCATAGGGATTGGTGCCTTTGGTTTTTTTATTTGTTCTCCTGAGAATTCACGCCAGATCAGGACTGCCGATCGAATTGAAAACTGTCTGATTATTAATCTCGTTGTTGCTTGGCGAATCTTCTTTTTAGCCAAACTAGGACGATAAACCCCAGATGTTCCCTGTACCGTTTTTTTTAAAGAAGCCGGTGGAAAACTTTAGTTACCCATGTAACTCAAAATCCTCTTCCACCAGCTTGTCCTCCTACTCTTAAAGAAGCCATCTGGATGGTAACTTCCTTGGAAGGGTTCTTGGGGCGCAAAGGGGATGGCTATCCTGAAACCAAAAGCACGTGGTTGGAACTCCAACGTTTAGACGACATCACCTCTACTTACAAGGTACTCTTTCCTTATTGTCAGTTTGATCCTTCTCAAAAACCTCCTTCAGTGTTCAGACAGGGGAGATATGGGTAACAATGAGCCTTTATTAAGGGGAGGGTTTTGAAAAAGGAGATATAGAGATTTAATTTTATTTGTCAGTAATACGATCAAAACACCCAATATTTCCGTCGTTAAGAGCATCAATGGTTACTTCGTAAACCTTCCCCAAGGGATTGGTCTGGAAGTGAGCAAACCCACCTACATCCATGAAATCTGATACAGAAACTAAAAACGTATCTCGATACCAAGGAGTTAAAATAACCTTGGATTGTTTAGGTCCAAAATTAAAAACTAAATTTTCACCTTCAATACTTATTACAAATTCCCCGTAAACAGGATTACCATATTTTCCTGTATAGGTTTCCAAAGGAAGAGGTTTTTCTTTGGGAATACCAGGTATCTCAGCTTCTTGGGATAGGGCTTCTTTATATGCTTTTAAATTTTCTGCGCTCCAATCTCTGACGGGATTACCAAAATAAAGATCAACAAACTGTTTTCCCAGTGCTTCGGGAAGTGGTGTGTCGGACATATTGGTCAGAACAACAATTCCCAATTTAGCCTCAGGTATAATCTGTATTACAGACTTAATACCAGAAGTTCCTCCATTATGCCAAATTAGAGGAAAAGGTTCATATTTAGTCGTTAACCAAGCAAAATTATAAAAATTGTTACCATCTATTATGGTTTTGGGAGAATGCATATATTGAATATTCTCTTTACTGATGAGCTGTTTCCCTTCATACACTCCTTCATTAAGCTGAAGGACCATCCACTTGGCCATATCGACAACATTCGAATTAATCCCACCAGCAGGAGAATAGGTATACACCCAATCAATATATTGCCAATCCATAGGGAGTATTTGCGCCTGACCTTTTATATTTTGATGGAGATAAGCAACATTTGAGGCCTGAGTAAAGCCATCTTGGGTGCAAGTGGTATCATTCATTCCCAATGGATCCAATATTCTTTCTTGTAAATTCTCTTCCCAGCTTTTTCCAGAAACTTTTTCTACTAAAGTTCCTGCGACTAAAAAAAGATTGTTCATATAAGCAAATTCGCTACGAAAACTACTTATGGGTTGAATATAACGAATGGAATTAATAATATGTTCACGATCGAAGCCAACGAAAGAAAGGAAATCCCCTGCATAGCCAGGCATACCGCTATGTTGAGCCATAACATCATTGATGAGAAATTCTCGGGTTACCCAGGGATCATACATTCGAAAATTAGGGAGATAGTCAATGACTTTATCTTTCCAATGTAACTTCCCTTCATCAACCATCATAGAAACTAAGGCGGCAGTAAAAGCTTTGGAGGTTGAGCCAATTTGGAAAATTGTCTGTTCATCAACTGGATCATCTTCTCCAACTTTTTTCACTCCAAAACCCTTAGCATAAATCATTTCATCTCCTTGGACGATGGATATTGCCATTCCAGGTATTCCCCAATCTTGGCGAGCTTGTTCAGCATAGTCTTCAAAATCAGCAAGAATTTTCTGTAATTTTTCTTGATCAGGAGGATTAATATTATTGCTGGCTAAAGCAATTATTGAAAGAAGGGCTATACAACTCATTATAAAAAACATGAAAAAGAATAATTTGGTTCGTAAGAACTGACTTTTTTTTGCCATTTTTTTTTCTCCTTTTTTAATTTTTAATTCCTAATGACTTGCCTCCTCCTTTCAAAGAGTTATTGTCAAATTCTTAATAGTTTTTCTTACAATTAATTATCGGATAATCTCTAAACTTCTTTAATGTTTTATTTGTATTTAAATTAGTTTTTCTTTTGGTTTTTCTGTATAAACCTATTTATAAATTTTTTATTGGGGTTAGATGTATTAAACCTTCATCGAGTTTTCAGGATAGACCCTCATGTTGCTTTTAGCCGCACCAGATGAAGATGAAAATAGGTATCCCCATCACCCTGACCCTCTCCCACCAAGGGGCGAGGGAAAAAATAAATAAAAGAATGAAATAGTTCCTTCTCCCTGGATGGGAGAAGGTGAGGTTGAGGGTGATATTTAAAATCATAACTGATTACTCATCACGCATCACGGTATTTTCAGGATAGACCCTCATG
>JAGPGC010000091.1 GCA_018056205.1 Candidatus Atribacteria bacterium
AGATTTATTCCGGCTAAAACTCCAGCAATTGAACTACCTTTTTTTATTCCTAATACCACGATGCCCTTATCCATACGTAAACGTAATTCATCAACAATTTCTTTTAAATAATCTATTTCTGGAGGGTTTTCCACAAATAGATGAGTAAGATATACTGCTGCTCCATTGCTCTTAGCTTCTTGGAGAGTATCAAGGACCACCTGACGTGCTTTAGCTTGAAAGGTACGTTGTAACTCCTCTTTATAGCGCTTATTATCTTCAATTAAATTATTGATTACCGATAATATTTGTCCAAGATCAGATCCTAAAATTTTCTTTATATCCCGCCCTACCTGGTAATACTCCTGCAAATACTTAAAGGCAGCTGACCCAGCTACTGCTTCTATTCTTCTCAAACCGGATCCAATACTCGATTCAGTAACAATTTTAAAAAGACCAGCTTCACTGGTTCGCCTTAAATGCGTTCCACCACAAAGCTCAGCAGTATAATCACCAACCCGGACAATCCGAACTAAAGATTGGTATTTTTCTTCAAACAAAGCGATAACACCTGCTCGCTGAGCTTCATCTAAGCTTGAATAACTTACCACCACTGGTAAGTCCTCAAAAATCTTTTGGTTAACAATAGCCTCCACCGCATCAATCTCCTCTTCAGTTAAAGCGGAAAAATGGGTGAAATCAAAGCGGAGCCCACTTTCTCCTACCCAGGAACCAGCTTGCTTTACCTGTGAACCCAAAATTTCCCGTAAAGCTCGATGCAGCAAGTGGGTGCTGGTATGGTGAATTTCAATGAGCCGTCGACGTTGGGGATCTATTTTAGCAAAAACCTGGTCCTTTTCCCTTACTTGACCGCTGACTACTATTCCCTCAATCAGAAACTCGGAGTAAACCTTCTTAACCTGGACTCTTCCTTGCTCGGCTTCAATCCACCCAGTATCGAATTCTTGTCCTCCCTTTTCCGGATAAAACGGTGATTCCCTTAAAGCTACAATAACCCTTTGACCAGTTGTTGCTTGGCTGATACGATCTTGTCCATCAGATAATGCCACGATTTCGGTATTAACCACTGGGCTATCATATCCAACAAAGTGACTAATTACGCCGGTAAATAACTCTTCTATTTCCTTTTGATCTCTCATGAGTTGATCTTTTTCACCATGAGCTTTTCGAGCTCGCTCTTTTTGCTGTTCCATTTGACTGGCAAATTCCGATTTATCAAATTGCAACCCCTCTTCTTGAAGCATATCTTCGGCTACATCAACTGGAAATCCATAGGTATCATAAAGTTTGAAGATGTCTTTCCCAGATAGCTCTTTATTCTGGCTTTTTTTTGCTTGTTCAATCAAATTATTCAAAAATGCTTCTCCACTTTGGAGGGTATTCTCAAAGCGGGATTCTTCCTGAAATACAATTTTTGAAATTAAATCTTTGCGCAGGGCAAGCTCAGGATAGGCACCTTCCATACCAAAAATTACTGTAAATAATAATTCGTGAAGAAAAGGGTGATGAATACCAATTTTATTTCCATAGCGATAAGCACGGCGAATTAATCGTCTTAAAACATAGCCTCTTCCTTCATTGGAAGGATAGACTCCATCAGCAATTAAAAATACCATAGCTCGAATATGATCGGCAATAATTCGAAAGGGAGGTTTTAGGTCTGGTACTGAGTAATTCCTTCCTGACATTTTTTCCAATTGTTGAATAATAGGAAGAAAAAGATCGGTTTCATAATCAGTATCGGTTTCTTGAACAATCGAGGCTAAACGCTCTAAACCCATACCGGTATCGATATTCTTTTTGGGAAGCTCCTCCAGAGTTCCATCTGCTTTCCGATCAAATTCCATAAAAACCAAATTCCATACTTCGAGATATCGATCGCAGTTACATCCTGGAGCACAGGTAGGTTGACCACAACCCTTGGAAACTCCTCGATCATAATAGATTTCAGAACAATATCCACAGGGTCCGACTGGTCCCGATGCCCAAAAGTTATCTTCATCTCCCAAGAAAACAATTCTTTCCGCCGGGACTCCAACATCATTTTTCCATACTTCAAAAGCTTCTTGATCTTCTCGATGAACCGAAACCCACATTTTATCTGGAGAAAAACCAATCCACTGAGTAAGATATTCCCAGCCCCATAGACAAGCTTCTTTTTTAAAATAGTCACCAAAAGAAAAATTACCCAGCATTTCAAAAAAAGTATGATGGCGGGCAGTGTGACCAACATATTCCAGGTCGTTGACCCGCACACATTTTTGCACACTTACCACTCGTTTAAAGTGAGGCTGAATTTTATTTAAAAAAATGGGTTTGAAGGGCACCATGCCAGCAATAGTTAAAAGCAAGGTGGGATCGTTTGGAATTAATGAAGCACTGGGAAGTATTTTGTGCTCTTTCTTTTCAAAAAAACTCAGAAAACTTTGCCTCAACTCGGAACTGGTCATGGTCATTGCCGGTCACTTCTCTCCATTTCGATTAAATACTAAATTTTCTATCGTTATTAATTATAACCAAAAATCTACAACCTGAAAGGTTCGCAGTCTTCGATTAGTTGAAGGCATCCATTGAAAGGAAACTGGTTGAACAAAGTCTGGTTGAATTTTTCCTTTTTCAATCCAATATTTAGACTCTAAATTGCGATAAAGTCCTGGATTGGCACGAATAGTCAGAGTGATAGGCCGTTCAACCCAAGTTAACGAATCAATTTCTTCTAGTTCCATAATTACCTGGGAAATGACCGATTTAAGGGTTGGGTGGGTAACCGGTCGGAGATTAATCAGTGCCTGATTCTTCTGCAAAGTTCCAACGATTTTAACATTAGCAATTTCGCTTGGAAAACCTTCTTGATGAATGGATTTCAACAAAACATTATTAGCTTTTACCACTGCCTGTCCATGAATTTTTGCTGCCAGAGGCTTATAGAGATGCTTTAACGCACATCCTTCTCGAAGGTTATTTTCACCTATACGTCGAACCGGAATATCCAGGGTTTGGCAAAGGTGAAAAATATCTTGCTTGGTAAAATCAAAGAGCGGTGAATAGGTATTTCGAACTAATTTAAGACCGCGCCTACCCCAGCTATCACTTTGGTTAGCACCACCAACGATCAAGGTCTTTTCTCCAAAATACTTCTGGAGATTTTCTAATTTGGCTTTTCTGGTGCAGAGATTACAAGCAGGACCGCGGCTTACTACTTCTTCAATGATATTCTTTCCGGAAAGATACAAATGTGAGACTTGAAAATAAGAAACCAAAAAATCGATGTTTTCTCGAGCACGATAAGGAAAATACTCCTCCCAATCAATGGTACAGGCTTGTACTTTTTCTTTCCCCAATGCCAGCAAGGAAAGAAAAAGCGCAACGGTACTATCTATCCCTCCCGAAAACGCCACCGCGACCCTTTCATACAATGCTGCGACATCTTTTATTTCATGAATCACACCCTGGATTTGTTTCTCAAAATCAACTTCAACAGCTTCCATCATGAATTATTTTTCATATTATTGAGTAAATTATTAAAGGTATCTCCAAAAACATCACCCAAGGTGGTCTTACCATTGGTTTGAGGTAATGGTTGTTCCTTTTTGGATTTTTCTTTTTCTCTTTCTTTATCCTTAATTCGTTCTTTTTCTACTTCTCGAGCCTGAGCTTGCTTAATACTCAAACCAATTTTTCTCTCTTGATCATCCAGTTTAATAACCTTTACATTGACTGGTTGATTTTCTTCAATCACTTCTGAGGGAGAAGCAATCCGTTTATCAGATATTTCGGAAATATGGACTAAACCATCCCATCCTTTTTCTAATTCGATAAAGGCTCCAAAATCAACAATCCTGACCACCTTGCCAGTATGGATGCTCCCTAGCGGATATTTATTTTTGATCTCAAACCAAGGATCAGGAAGAATCGCCTTTCGGCTTACGACAATTCTCTGCTCCTCAGGTTGAAATTCAATAATCTTAACCGGAAGCGTCTGACCCTTTTTAAGTAACTGGCCAGGATGTTTAATCGGTTCCCAATCTAATTCCGAGAGAGGTAGAAGAGCTTCAACATCGGGCATTAGCTCAATAAAAGCTCCGAAATTCATTAATCTTTGAACATTCCCATTAATCACATCCCCAACCTTCCAAAGGTTTTGGGCTTGTCCCCAGGGATTTTCTTTCATCTGTTTCAAACTCAAAATAATTTGACGGCTTTCCGGATCAACAGCGATAATCCGGGCATCAACTAATTGATTCCGCCGCAAGATTTCGCTAACTCGATTCACTCGTTTCCAAGATAGTTCTTCAATAGGAATTTTGCCCTCAATACCGTCTTCAATCTCCACAATAGCACCTTTGGGATTGATACGTTCCACTCGCACCCGAGCAACGCTGTTTACTGGATAACTCTCATCAACTGAAAGCCAGGGATCAGGATGGATTTGTTTTAAACCAAGTGATAAACGTTTTTTTTCTTTATCAATGTCGAGAATTCGAGCATCAACAATATCACCTACTTTAACCACTTCTTTCGGATGCTTAACATATCCCCAAGAAATATCAGAAATGTGAACTAGACCCTCAATCCCTTCTTCGATCTCTACAAATACTCCAAAATCTTTAATGGATATTACTTTGCCCTGAACGATATCCCCTACTTTCATTTTTTCTTCAACGCTTTCCCATGGATCTGGTTTAAGGCGCTTCATACTTAGGGATATTTCCTCTTTTTTGGGGTCCCACCCTATCACTCGAATATCAATTTCGTCACCTTTATTCAATATATCCTCTAACTTTCCAATTCTACCCCAGGATATCTCTGAAATGTGCAACAATCCATCAATCCCACCTAAATCAACAAAAGCACCAAAACTGGTAATATTTTTAACAATCCCTTTCCTGATTTGACCAACTTCAAGATTGGCAAGGGTTTCTTGTCTCTTTTTTAATTCTTCTTCTTCAACGATAATTTTATGTGAAACCACAACATTCCTGGTTTTTCGATCCGCTTCAATCACTTTCACTGGTAAGGTTTTATGAATATATTCATCTAAATCCTGGGGAACTTTATCAACACATGAAGCAGGAAGGAAGGCATTCACACCGATATCAACGGTTAACCCCCCTTTTACCTTTTTTACTACTTTAGCCATAAGGGGTTTCCCGCTATTTTTGCTTTCTTCAATGTCAATCCATGCCCCACGATATCGGGCTTTTTCACGAGATAACCAGACATATCCCTGA
>JAGPGC010000092.1 GCA_018056205.1 Candidatus Atribacteria bacterium
TTTTCACTTTTTGCTGACAATGAGAACACACTGGGTCATAGCGTTCATCTGGGTGGATGGTCATAGTGACCATTTGTTTTTCTTGATCCAAGGATTGTTTGATTACCTTGACTCGACAAAAATCAAAGAATGGATTAAGCTGTATCTGGGACATCGCTTTGCCTCCTCTGGACGTTTTTTGCTGATACAAATACTGTATCCAGAAAAGCAAGCGGTGTCCATTTTTTTTGGTATTATTGATCAACGATTTTGGAGAAGAACCGAAAAAACTAATTCTCATACTTAATCATAATACAAAAGGCAGCTTTTTCTTTTTTCGGAGGGTATAAAATGAACGATTCGGTATTCATTTACTATATATTGTTTCCGGCACTTATTTTTTTAGCCCGTATGGCTGATGTAACCTTAGGAACACTGAGGATTATTATGGTTTCTCGGGGCTTAAAAAATATAGCTCCTATAGTTGGTTTTTTTGAAGTTTTAATTTGGCTTTTAGCTATTCGGCAGATCATGATGAATTTGACCGAAGTTTCCTACTTTCTCGCTTATGCCAGTGGCTTTGCTGCCGGGAATTATGTCGGTATGTGGTTCGAAGAAAAGTTGGCTATGGGACATACTATTGTCCGAATCATAACCAACAAAGATGTTAAACTGCTCCTAGATCAACTCCGAAACCGCAATATCGGAGTAACCTGTATTTCCGGTCAAGGATCCGAGGGGCCAGTCACAGTTGTTTTTGTCATTATTAAAAGAAAGGATCTTCATGAGGTTATTCAATTCATTAATCAATTTAATCCTCAGGCTTTTTATTCTTTAGAAGATGTGAGACAAATAAATGAAGGCATTTTCCCTCGTAAGGGAAGCTGGTTTAATTTTTCTGGTTTAACTTCTTATAAACCCTTACGCAAATGATTAAAAGCTCTTTTTCTAATAGATGTAATTAAATTCTTGTTAAGAAATATATTTTGGAGTAAAATATATTCAATTCATTCCTTTAAATAAGCAGTAATGCTTTCATAAATGATTGGAGCCAGAGTGAAAGTTATTTTCCTTCAAGAACTGCATAACCATTTTTCTCTAACCAACACCGATTTGTTCCCTATTGAAACCTTTGAAATCAAAAGATTAAAAAAACTAAAAAGAACCATTTTTTTCTGCTAAGATGTGGTTCAAGCTTAAAGGAGGGATATTATGGGTATTCAATTTGGCGATCATATCTTTGATGATCCAACTCCCTTTGGGAAATGGCAACCACCCAAACAACCCTGCATTTATGCAGTGCTAGCTTATGACCCTAAAGTTAAACCCAAACCATACCTGGTGCTCTTTTTTGGCGAATGTGAAAATTTAAGTGATCAAAAATTCTTTCGTTCTCACATTAAATATTCTTGTTGGACAAAACAAGCCGGATCAGAAAAAAACCTCTTTATCACTCAATTGAAAATGCCAGATGCCGATGGTATAGCAAGAAAAAAGACCTTGAATACTCTTATACAAAAATTCCAACCGGTTTGTAACGAAGTTTGAAAAAACGATTTCTCGTTGCTCTTTCATTTCCAACCTTACCTTCTCCCTTTTATGGGAGAAGGTAAGTTCGATGGTGAAGTTTTTTCAACTCACTATTGGCTTCTCTCTTTATTTATAGGTTAGCCAAGACTCTCCATTTTATTTATCCACTTAAAAACCTCGAGTTATTGAAAACTCTTCAAATTTGTAGTATATTTAAAACACCTGACCGGAAGGAAGTTTTTCTAACCGGATGGGATGAAAAGATATCGTATACCTGAGGCAAACGGGCGAACGGTCCTGTGGTCAAGGGGCAGCGAAGTTCAACCTTGAATCCATTTGGCCTGTTCGATTTATGAGCAGGCTTTTTTATTGGATAAATCCTTTTTTGCCTCTTTTTTCTTCTTACGATACCGAACTATCCCTCCTCCGGCATAGGTTATTAGCAAAGTTAAATTTCTAGGGGTGATGGGTATGGTTTCCGAAAAACGGATTGGTGTCATTGGTATCATTATCGAAGACCGGCAACAAGTTCCTCAGGTCAACTCGCTACTCAGTTCTTTTAACGAAGTCATTATCGGCCGCATGGGGCTCCCCTATCACGAGAGGTCATTGTCAATTATCTCCATCATTGTTGACGGAAGCACCGATGAAATTGGAGCTTTAACCGGCCGTTTGGGACAAATTCCTGGTATCAAAGTTAAAAGCACCTTGGTCACTCGATAAAGGAGGAAACGAGTGAGAGAAGCAATAAATAACCAGCCCTTGTTAATCAAAGAACCGGGGAATTTTAATCAAGAAACCCTTCGACAATTGTTTGATTTAGGTGACCAGGATCTTCCTGCTCTTTTAAAGTTTGCCAACCAGATCCGTAAAGAACAGGTTGGAGATGAAGTTCACCTCAGGGGGATTATCGAATTTTCTAATTACTGTTCCTGTCATTGTCTCTACTGTGGATTGCGGGCAGAAAACTGCAAAATATCCAGGTATCGCTTAACCAATCAGGAAATTTTTCAATCAGTTCAAACTGCAGTCAATTATGGGTTAAAAACCATCGTGCTTCAATCAGGAGAAGACCGATTTTATCAACCTGAGGATATTGCTCGGCTCATCGAATCCATTAAAAAGCATTTTGACGTAGCGATTACCTTATCAGTAGGAGAACACTCCCGTCAGAGTTATCAAATCTGGCGGGATGCTGGGGCTGACCGCTATTTATTAAAACATGAAACCGCCGACCCAATTCTTTACCAGAAAATAAGACCGGGGAAAAACCTTCAAGATCGAATCAATTGCTTGATGGATTTAAAGGATCTCGGCTATCAAATTGGCTCGGGAAATATGGTTGGGCTTCCTGGCCAAACTTTAATATCGCTGATTGATGATATTCTCCTTATGAAAAAATTAAATGTTGAAATGGCCGGTATTGGCCCTTTTCTTCCCCATCCCGACACACCACTGGGATGTTATTCAGCCGGTTCTCTCTCAAAAACCTTAAAAATTCTGGCTATTACCCGAATCGTTCTTCCGACCATCCATCTTCCAGCCACCACTGCCTTAAGTACGTTAAATGATAGTGCTCGTCGTTTAGCTTTAGAATCGGGAGCAAACGTCATCATGCCCAACTTCACGCCTTTAACAGTTCGCGACCAATATGTCATTTATCCTCAAAAAATCGACATTATCGAAGACCCCGAACAAAGCATGAACAATCTGAAAAAACTCTTGAAAGAAATGAATCGGACCATTTCGATGAGTTATGGTCACGCGGTAAAAATAAAAAAATATTCCTTAACCAAAAAGGAGGCTTATCATGGTTTTGTTACTCAATGAAAGAAAAAGAGCCGATTTTATCGACGAAAAAGGTATTGAGGATTTATTAGAAAAGGGAAAAAATCGTCATCGAAAAGAAATAATGGATATCATTGAGAAAGCCCGAATGGCTCAAGGTCTTTCTCCTGAAGAATGCGCCGTTCTCCTCCAGGTTGAAGACCCTGAAATACTGACCGAGATTTATAAAGTTGCTCAAGAGATTAAATTAAAAATTTACGGGAAAAGACTGGTCTTTTTTGCTCCTCTTTACATTAGCAATTACTGTATTAATAATTGCCGATATTGTGGGTATCAGCAAGACAACGAATTTCATCGCCGTCGTTTAAGTCAAGAAGAAGTCATCGAAGAAGTAAAAATCCTCGAATCCATGGGCCACAAAAGATTAGCCTTAGAAGCCGGAGAAGATTTGGTGAACTGTCCTTTGGATTACATACTTGAAACCATTCATACTATATATGGAGTCAACGAGGGGAAAGGAAGCATTCGGAGAGTGAACGTCAATATTGCCGCTACCACCGTCAATAACTACCGAAAATTGAAGGAAGCCAAAATTGGAACCTACATTCTTTTCCAGGAAACTTACCATCGTGAAACCTATCAATACATGCATCCTCAGGGACCAAAAAGCGATTATGATTATCATGCCACTGCTTTGGACCGGGCCATGGAAGCCGGCATCGATGATGTTGGTGCTGGAGTTTTGTTTGGTCTTTACAATTACCAGTTTGAAGTTCTCGGTTTACTTTTCCATGCCCTTCATCTGGAAGAAACTTTTGGAGTTGGCCCGCACACTATTTCGGTACCTCGTTTGCGGCCGGCTTTGGGAGTTGATTCACTCCTCTCTCAGCATTTAGTCAATGACAATGAATTCCGCAAAATTATTGCCGTGCTCCGTCTGGCAGTTCCCTACACCGGGATCATTCTTTCCACCCGGGAAAAAGCCTCTTTTCGAGATGAGTTAGCTTCGTTAGGGATTTCTCAGCTTAGTGCTGGTTCTTGTACCGGTGTTGGTGGATATCGGGAAGAATATGATCAAATTAAGGAAAGGGCTGGAATAATTCAGGATTCTCCTCAATTTCAAGTAGAAGACCACCGCAGCCCTGATGAAGTCTTGAGGAGTGTATGCCAATCGGGTTATATTCCCAGCTTTTGTACTGCTTGCTACCGTAAAGGGCGGACTGGAGATCGTTTCATGCCTTTGGCAAAATCCGGACAGATTCAAAATGTGTGTCAACCCAATGCCATCCTTACCTTTAAGGAATTTTTAGAAGATTATGCTTCGGAAGAAACTAAAAAAATAGGTGAAAAGACTATCAAGGAACATCTTGAAAACATTCCCAATTTACAAGTGAGAAAACTAACCGAGGAACGCCTAAAACTCATCGAAAATGGCGAACGAGATTTATATTTTTAACAGTAAATTATATTATTTTTTAGAATTTCCTTCTGATTATTTTTTTCTTCTCCATTAATGGGAGAAAATTAGAGTGAGGATGAAAACAAAGATTCGACATGCCATGGCATGTCGCTAGATTAATCGGACACAATACATTATGCCCCTACAATTTCATATTCTTTGGTAGTGGCTTGATTTATGCCCATGGGTTTTCAAAATAAACTATCATGCTGCTTAGCAGCACCAGTTGACAATGAAAAAATTATTTGTCGATCATTTCCCCCTTTAGCAAAGGGTGTAAGGGGAATTTGAGTTTTTACTGCTCCGTCATTGCGAGGAAGTCAACCGTTTTTTGGATGAACGACGTGGCACTCTCATTCATCCAATTCGTCATTCTGAGGAGCGTAATATGCGACGTGAGAATCCCATCCTTTAAAATATATATGAAGAAAGAATCTAAAAGATGAGATCCTCACGGC
>JAGPGC010000005.1 GCA_018056205.1 Candidatus Atribacteria bacterium
CTATTATACCTGTATCTTTGGTCTTAGAAATGAGAACCAATAACTGACCACTTTTCATTAATTCTGTGGGTATAAGTGAATGAGATTGCTTCGTCGCTTCGCTCCTCGCAATGACAAAATCGTATATCGTATAACGTATATCGTTAAAATATAGTCGTTGGTCGTTAGTATCTGGCATTTAGTTTGCCTATTGCTTATTACTTATTACTGGTTACTTATTACTGAATTAGCTCCTCGCAATGACAAAATGGTATACTGTATTATGTATAAGGTATATCGAATTTTATATTATATCTGTGGTCTATTAAATAAAAATGAATACAGTTATACTCATCATCATATCCCTGCCCCTTAGAGGGGAGAGGGGAGGGTGAGGGTGAGAAAGTACTATTAATATACTACTAACTATTATATATAAAAAGATATTGGGGAAAGGTTAATTTAATAATGGGTAAAGTTAACAGAACATATCAGGAAATTAACGAAAAGATTGCCCGCAAAGAGGCAGTGGTCCTGACCGCAGAGGAGGTAATTGCTTTAAAGGAGGAACAGGGAATTGAAAAAGCGACGGAAATGGTGGATGTAGTTACTACTGGCACTTTTGGTCCTATGTGTTCTTCGGGAGCCTTTTTTAATGTAGGACATAGTGATCCTCCTATCAGGATGCAGAAAGTATGGCTTAATGAGGTAATGGCTTATGCCGGTCTGGCTGCGGTGGATATCTATTTAGGTGCAACTCAATTGTCAGAATCAGACCGAGGTGGTTATGGTGGGGCACATGTGATTGAAGAGTTTGTAAAAGGAAACGAAATCAAGCTAAAAGCCCTCTCCAGTGGTACTGATTGTTATCCGGCTCGTGAAGTGGAAGCAATAATCTCCAAGGAAACGGTAAATCAGGCCTTTATGGTAAATCCCAGAAATGCTTATCAGAATTATAATGTAGCGGTAAATCAATCAGCAAAAAAATTGTATACCTACATGGGTATTCTCCTGCCTGATTTAGGTAATGCCAGCTACACCACCAGCGGTCAATTAAGTCCTTTACTGAATGACCCTGACTTGAGGACTATCGGGATTGGTACTCGAATCTTTATTGGTGGTAGCGAAGGTTATGTAATCTGGGAAGGCACCCAATTCAGCCCCAAATCTATTATGGTGCCGGATAAAGGAATTTTGGCCAGATCTGGAGCAGTTCTCTCTTTGATAGGGGATCTCAAGAAAATGAAACCAGATTTTATTCAGGCTGCTTATTTTTCTGGCTATGGAGTCTCTTTGTATATGGGTATTGGCATTCCCATTCCCATTCTTGATGAAGATATGATGAGAGCGGTCAGTATCAAAGATGAGGAGATATATACCGAAATTTTAGATTATAGTTTTCCCCATCCTGATAAGCCTTCACTGGGTTGGGTTAATTATAGCCAGCTTAGAAGTGGTCAGATAGAGATTAAGGGTAAAAAAGTTCCTACCTCTTCTCTGTCCAGTTATGCCAAGGCCAGGATTATTGCCCAGACCTTAAAAGAATCGATCCAGGGAGGCTCATTCTTTTTACAGGAACCGGTTGAGTCTCTTACTGCTCAAAGAGAATTAAAAAGATTAAAGACAGTCAGGATTCAATAAAGTGAAAAATTATAGAAATTTTTTGGAGGGATAATGATTAAAAAAAAGGCAGTTCTACTTTTTGATTCTTCTACAGTGGAAAAACCAATTACCTACCAATTGATTAAGAAATATGACCTGTGGATTAATATTTTACAGGCAAAATTTGAACCTGGTTCGGGGGGAAAACTGGTAATTGAAATACGGGGAGATAAGAAACAGATTGATGAGGCCTTTACTTATTTAGAAGAACAGAAGATAAAGGTTGATTTTTTAGATAAAGAAGTATCCTTAAATAGTACAAAGTGCAATCATTGTGGTGCCTGTGTCTCTCTCTGCCCGGTAGGTGCCTTACAGATTAATAAACAGACTTACCATTTAGAATTTAACTACCAGGATTGTGTAGTATGCGGCTATTGTGCCGATGCCTGCCCGGTTCAGGCTATCGAGATTGTTTTTTAATTCATCTCTACCCATTGCCGAAAAGATCATGAAAAAAGAAGACTTTCCTTATCAGTGTGATTTTGACCCACAGCATTGTGTTCGCTCCTATCGCCAGAATATTAAAAGCCCTGATTTAATTTCTTTTCAGGTAAAGGAAAAAGAAAGTGATTTATTGATTCAAGCCCCGATACTGCTACAGAGAGAAGCCTTACTATCTTTAAGGTATTACCGGACTATCTTAGAAGATTATATCAGGCAAAACCCACAATTTAAAACTACCCTTACTCCCTATCCCCCTGATGATTCAGCACATCCTATGCTCAAGGAAATGATTGCAGCATCCGCCAAATGCCAGGTAGGTCCTATGGCTTCTGTGGCTGGCTGTATTGCTCAGTATGTCGCACAAAGCTTACTTGCTTGTACTGATGAAGTTATCATTGAAAATGGGGGAGACCTTTACCTTAAAAGCCCTGCCAGTAGAAAGGTAATTATTTATGCTGGCTCTTCTCCTCTCAGTAATAAATTATATCTGAAGATAGATTCTTACAAAACTGGGATGGGAGTATGTACTTCCTCTGGAACAGTTGGACCTTCCTTCAGTATGGGGAGGGCAGATGCTGTAACAGTCCTTTCCCATTCTGCTACCCTGGCTGATGCCGCTGCTACAGCTATCGGAAATATCATCCAAACCAGTGCAGATATTAAGAAAGGACTGAATATGGCTCAGACTATTGATGGTATTATAGGAGTAGTTATCATTAAGGATGATAGGGTAGGGCTGTGGGGAGAAATAGATTATGGCTTAACTTAAAAGAGGTTTAAAATGTTTTTGCCCACCACCAAAGAAGAAATGAAAAAATTACATTGGGTTAATCTGGATATCATACTGGTAACTGGAGATACCTATATTGATAGTCCCTTTATAGGAGTATCAGTTATTGGAAAGCTCTTATTGAAAGCTGGTTATAAGGTAGGAATTATTGCTCAGCCTGATATTAATTCTCCAGATGATATTGGTCGTCTGGGAGAGCCACAACTTTTCTGGGGAGTAACAGCCGGTTGTTTAGATTCCATGATTGCTAATTATACTGCTACTGGCAAAAAGAGAAAAAAAGATGACCTTACCCCGGGAGGAATCAATAATCGCAGACCTGATCGAGCAACCATCGTCTATACCAATCTCATCAAGCGTTATTTTAAAAATAGCAAACCAATTGTTTTAGGTGGTATTGAAGCAAGCTTAAGAAGAGTGGCTCATTATGATTTCTGGGATAATCAAATCAGACGTTCAATTTTATTGGATAGCAAAGCCGATTTTTTGGTTTATGGTATGGCAGAAAAGAGCATAGTGCAGTTAGCAGAGAGGTTGTCTCACCAGGAGTCTGTAGCAGGACTGCGAGGAATTTGTTATATCTCAAGATTACCAGCCGAAAATAGCATTATTTTACCTTCCTTTACAGAGGTGAAAGGGGATCGGAAGAAGTTTATTGAGATGTTCAATCTGTTCTATGAGCACCAGAATCCCTTTTCCGGTAAAACTCTCTCTCAAAGATATACGGACCGCTATCTGATTCATAATCCTCCTTCTTATCCCTTGACCGAAAAAGAGCTGGATGCAATATATGAACTTGATTATGAAAGAGAAGTACATCCCTTTTACCAAAAATGGGGAGTAGTCCGAGCTCAGGATACTATTAAATTTTCGGTGACTTCTCATCGGGGATGTTTTGCAGAATGTAATTTTTGTGCCATTACCGTGCATCAAGGAAGATACCTTCAATCCAGAAGTCAGGATTCTATTATCCGGGAAATCGAAAAATTAAGCCAAAGGAAAGATTTTAAAGGATATATCCTGGATGTGGGAGGTCCCACTGCTAATATGTATAAAATGGGATGTAGCAAAAAGAATTCAGGTGATTATCGCCGGGGAAAACGCTGTCTATTCCCTTCTTTTTGTGCTCAGCTGGTCATTGACCATGGGCCACAAATCAAATTATTAAGAGCAATCAGGAAGATTAAAGGTATTAAAAAAGTTTTTATTGCTTCCGGGGTTCGTTATGATTTAGTGTTAGCTGACCAAAAAAATGGGGAAAACTATCTTAAAGAACTAATCAATCATCACCTCTCCGGACAACTTAAGATTGCCCCCGAACATATTGAGCCGGCAATTCTTAATTTAATGGGTAAAGGGAATCATCATCTGTTAAGCAGTTTTAAAAAATTATTTGATCGAATTAACCAAAAAGCTAAGCAAAAACAGTATCTTACCTACTACTTTATGGCTGCCCATCCTGGTTGCAGAGAAAAAGATATGCTGCGGCTCAAACAATATATTAAGCAGGAACTACAGATAAAACCTGAGCAGGTGCAGATTTTCATCCCGGCACCTGCTACTTATTCTGCTGTTATGTATTATACGGGCAGGGATCCTTTTACCGGTAAAAAAATATTTGTAGAAAGAGCAGTTAAAAAGAAGGATAAACAGAAAAGAATTATTACCGAATAAGCATTGATTATTGAACATCCCTTCAGCACCATTAAGAGGTCCTGGGATGCCTCCTAACTCACTTTACTATAAGGACGCTACAATTATGCGCTTCCTGGAGAACAGCATTACTTACACTCCCCAGGAATAATTTTTTTAAACCACCCAGTCCTCTACTGCCCAGTAGGTAAGAAGGCTAATTTTAGTTCGGCCTGCCTCATCTCCTGTTTCTGTAGGTGAATCATAGTACCATCTATTTCCAGGTGGAAGGGATTTGACGCTGGACCTCTCTCGGATACACTCAAAACTAGCCGAAGAGAGAAGTAATAATTAAGATTAAGAGAACCGTCCCCTTTATATTTTTATAAATTTTCGTAGATATATTCTATTACCTTGTTTTCATAAATTTTGGGATCACTTTTCTCTTCTACAAACATAAAATTATTTTCCATCAAGCAAAAGACTACCCATCTCTTGTTTTTGGTCTCCAGTAAGCCAGCCAGCGCTGAGGTAGAAGGCAGGGTGCCGGTTTTGCCCCATATTTGAAAAGGCAAACGTCCTCTCAAAGTCCCGCCTTCTTTAGTATTGGCTAAATAATCCAGTATCCTGAAACCATACTCTTGATAAAGATAGGAAATTGCTTTTACCAGATGATCAGAGCTTACTAGATTGTATTCCGAGAGACCACAGCCATCCACTAGGATATAGTCTTTGCCCCATTTTAAACCCAGGGTGGCGTCTATAATCTCTTCTAAAGAAGTAATAGAACTAGCAATAGAAGATATTCCCTCAGGATTACCTATTAAACCCAGGGTTCGAAAAATATTTTCTGCACTTTGATTATCACTCTTTTTCATCATATAAGCCAGTATTTTATCCAGAGGTTCAGAATAATAAATATGCTTTGCCTGCAGACTATCCGGGGCTCTCCCCACCCGGATGCCTCCCTCTATCTTTACTCCTTTTCTGGATAACTCCTGAGAAAAAATATCCCCCCAGAGGAAGGGCATAGTATTAAGATAAGAATTTTGTTTTTCTTGGACTTTATGTCCTGCTACCGTTAATGCTCCGATGAGGGGATTTTTATCATCCCACATCCATCCCCTTCCTAAAAATTCTTCCGCCAAGAACATGGAATTATCCAGTACGATATTTCCCGAAATATACTTGAGTTTAAACTTTTCTACCAGTAAATCTGCTATCTTCCTGATTACCTCTGGAGATTGGGTGGGATCTCCGCTACCTACTATATAGAGATCTCCGTTTATCTTTCCAGGAATGGGGCTAGAAAAATAGAAAGAGGTGGGATAAGTATATTCTTCACTGAGTGTTTCCAAGGCAGCCAACAGAGTAAATATTTTAGTAAGAGAGGCGGGGGTAAAGAGCTTATCTTCATTATGAGAAAATAATACTTCCTGAGAATTTAAGTCTTTTACCAGGACTCCTGCAAATCCCGGAAACTGTTCTATCTCTCCCCAGATCTCGGTAACTGCACTGGCTACTCCTATCCAAAGAGAAGCGCAGATTAACCAGGAGGATAAAAAAATAACTACTTTACCCTTTAAATTTAAACTCTTCTTCTTTCCGACTTTATCTTTACTTCTCAATTTTCCTCCCTATCTTTTTTCTTTTTATCCTCTCCTTAGAAAGCAGATAACCCGACGGATAACTTCTCCGCTTAATTTTTCAGACAAAATATAAAATAGTGAGGGAATCTGCCCCCATCAGAGTAATAAGTCACTTCTGATTACCCTCCTCCTTAACTTTCTCAGATCTTCTATTATCTCCTGTATTTTATAATTTTCCTTTCCACTCTTTATAAAATTCTTTTAAGAAAAGCTTTAAAAAACGATGTCTTCTTTTAGCCATTTTTCGGCCTAAAGGGGTATACATCATATCTTTGAGTTTCAATAACTTATCGTAAAAATGGTTAAGAGAAGGGGCCTGCGTAGTTTTATATTCTTCTTTGGTAATATTTTTATGCGGTTTAATAGCTGGATCGTAGATTGGTCGATTAAAAAATCCTCCATAAGTAAAGGTCCGCGCAATGCCGATCGCCCCCATCGCATCCAGGCGATCCGCATCGGTCACCGCCCTTAACTCCTTAGAAATGGCAAAAGGGGGAGAATCTTTTCTATCTTTCTTTTTGCCCTTCTCCGGTAAAGTATGCATAAAAGACACCTGGCTAGTAATCTCTACGATCCTATCAACAAGCGAAGGAGAAATCTCTAGAGAAAAAAGCCATTCTCTTACCTTCTTTTCCCCGGCTTCTTCGTCTCCGAGAAAAAATTTGTAATCCCCGATATCGTGTAAAAGGGCAGCTAATTCTACTATAAAGATATCCGCCCCCTCTTCTCTGGCAATCCGTTTAGCTAAATTTCTTACTCGATGAATATGCCACCAATCATGCCCGGTACTATCTTTTTCCAAATTTTCTTTTACAAAGTCTTCGGTCTTCTGGATTATCTCTTCTTTATCCACTCTTTTCACCTTTTCACTCCAGAGGAGATTCTTTCCTTATACGGTATACGATTTTGTCATTGCGAGGAGCAAAGCGACGAAGCAATCTCATTCACTTATACCCGCATGATTATAAATAGTTAGCGGTTTTCAGTCAAAGATGTGGGTATAATAGTATGAGATTGCCACGCCTGCTCCTTGCCCCTTAACTGGTGTTAAGAGGCAAGAGGCAGGCTCGAAATGACCTTTTACTTTGGTAGTTTATCTTATAGTATCAAAATTGTTTAGCAATTACGATATTCAAGAAGAAGAATTCCCCTCTTAAGAGGGGTGTCCCTATTGAAAACCTCTTTATTTCCATTCATTTTAATCTTATTATCCCCATTAGGTAAAAAGATATATTATCTTTAACATATCTTGTCTTGCTAAATTTTTTATAACAAATCAATCCCTTATTTTGAGGTATCAGAAATATTGAAATTCCTATACTTCGAGATATTCAGGGGGAAGCGTCCCCTGAAACCCCTCATCATCACCCTCACCTTACCTCTCCCTTCTAAGGGAGAGGATTAGAGAGATGGTGTAAAAATATAGAATATATTATTTCTTATCTAAAAAAAGTATCTTATAGTATCAGAATTTTTTTGAAATTCCGATACTACAAGATAACCTTTAAATGTCAAATGTTGAGATCTGAACACAATAAACTGTGTGTCCCCAATAAACTATGCTTTATGGCTGCCCACCCTGGTTGCAGAGAAAAAGATATGCTGCGGCTCAAACAATATATTAAGCAGGAACTACAGATAAAACCTGAGCAGGTGCAGATTTTCATCCCGGCACCTGCTACTTATTCTGCTGTTATGTATTACACGGGCAGGGATCCTTTTACCGGTAAAAAAATTTTTGTAGAAAAAGCAGTTAAAAAGAAGGATAAACAGAAAAGAATTATTACCGAATAAGCATTGATTATTGAACATCCCTTCAGCACCATTAAGAGGTCCTGGGATGCCTCCTAACTCACTTTACTATAAGGACGCTACAATTATGCGCTTCTTGGAGAACAGCATTACTTACACTACCCAGGAATAATTTTTTTAAACCACCCAGTCCTCTACTGCCCAGAACGATCATATCAAACCCTTCCTCGCGTGCTACCTCTACAATAATATGAGAAGGGTGTCCCTCTTTTAAAATTGTACGGCCCTTTAGGTTTTTTTCTTCTAATAATGTTAAGGCTTCTAAGAGGATCTTCTCTATCTCTTTTTTTTGATTTTCCTTCATCTCTTGGAAAAGTTCTATTTGTTCCTGGGTGATACCTTCATAAGAATAAAATATATCTAGTTTAGGTTCATAGACATGGATGAGGGCTACTTCCGAAGCCTTACATCCTTCGGCAATAACCGTAGCTTCTTCTAAGGCTTTTTTACTTTGTTCTGATCCATATACACAAACTAAAATTTTCATCTCAAAACCTCCTTTATTATTTATTATTTTTGAGCACACCTAA
Source organism: Candidatus Atribacteria bacterium (assembly GCA_018056205.1). Lineage (GTDB taxonomy): Bacteria > Atribacterota > Atribacteria > Atribacterales > Atribacteraceae > Atribacter. The sequence continues at coordinate 8,499 of JAGPGC010000005.1, forward strand.
TGAATACTCGTACTTATAGGTAGTTCTTGTTTTCTGCTCTATGGGTTAATAATCAAGCAAAAATATTTTACTCAGAGCAATTAAACTCGTTAAGATCTTGTCCAAAAATGAATGGACATCAATTAGATTATATCATAATTATCTCATACAGAAAATAGTTTACCAGGGCAGTCAATTCTTTGCTCTTGTTGGGATTTTCTCTTCTTTCTTCTGCCAGTTGGTCTAAGGCCCCGGTAAGCTGTTCTTCTGCCATTGGTGACCTTAGCTTAAGCCTGTCTTTTTCGGCAAGCAGAAAGGGTCTTAAGTTAACCTACGTTCTAAGTGGAAGGGAGAGCGCTGATAGAAGGTCTGGGGGAAGTAATCTCTGGCCATATCTTTCTCCAACTATTCCCATCACCACCTACTAAGATGAGTTTCTGGTCAGAGAGCTGGAACTACCTTCGGATACACTCAAAACTGATATTATTTAAGAGGTTTAGAAAAATAATTTATAAAAATAATCTGTAAAGGTCAAATTTTGGTACCTGACACTCTCTAATGACCCCTCTGAGTTTCCTAAATTAAATTTGACAATGTAGTCAATATATACTAAAATTCTAACTTAGAAGGATTGCCTTTATGGATCTATTTGGCATTACTAAATCTAAATTGAGAAAAGAACTCCTATTGCTCTATTTTACCAATCCAAACAAAAAGTACTATTTGAGGGAATTAGAGAGGATATTAAACTTTTCAGTGGGAAATATCCGACGCGAATTGATTAGATTAGAGCAGACTGGATTTTTTTGTTGTAAAAATGAAGGAAACTTTGTCTATTATTATTTAAATCAAAATCATCCTCTATTTAAAGAGTTAAGAAATATTACTTTTAAAACTTATGGTTTTCCCAGAATGCTGCAAAATGTTTTAAAAAAATTTAGCTCCATAAATCAGGCTTTTATTTATGGTTCTTTTACCCAAGAGGGGGAGGGATGGGAAGACAGTGAGATAAATCTATTGATTATAGGTAAAGTTGAGGAGGATAGATTAAATAAAGAGATAGAGCGTTTAGAGAGAAAATCACAAAGGGAAATTAATTATGCTATTTATGAAAAAGAGGATTTTGAGCGGGAAAAAGAAGAGGGTAACCCCTTTATCCTGAATATTTTAAAAGAGAAGAAAGTATTTTTAATTGGAGAGGAGAACAGGTCAATTTACTTCTGACCCTTTGTCCCTGTTTCCAGAATTGAAGTAAAAATACTTTGAAAACGGCAGAGGAATTTGTAAATACGGTACTGGAAATAGTTCAAAAAGAAAATCCCCAATTCAGACTTAGTTTTAAAAATGGATAAATAATTGTAATTTATAATTAAATAGAGAAGTGCAAATATAAAGCCTAAATGATTAGATTCTTTTAAAGAAGGCGAAATTTGTTTCGCCTCTTTTATTTATTATAGCAATAATTATAGCAATTTTGAAACAATTGAATCATAAGGAGGAAAAAACAATAGTGAAAAATATCAACTTAACCGAAGGTAGTATTTTTAAAAATATCCTGTTCTTGTCTCTACCCTCGATGGTAACTCTTTTACTTCAAGATGCCTTTAATCTGGTAGATATGTATTTTGTGGGGAAATTGAGTGCGAGTGCTCTTGCCTCAGTGTCGATGGCTGGCATTATTGTAGGACTACTTCTGGTGGCAGTTAACGGTATATCTGCCGGGACCGTGGCTCTTGTCTCTCGGCATGTGGGTGAGGGGGATATCGATAAAGCAGATAAAGTAGTAATGCAATCCTTTATCTTAGGATTGATTATGACGGTTATTGTAACCATTATAGGGTGTCTTTTTGCGCCTCAGATGCTGGAATTGCTGGGTGCCTCTGAAGAGGTGGTTATCCAGGGGACCTCCTATTTAAGGATAACTTTTGGAGGAAGCATTACTATCTTCTTAACGGTGTTGATGTTCTCGGCGCTACGAGGGGCTGGAGATCCCCTTTCTCCTATGAGAATATTAGTAGTAAGTACGATTGCCAACATTATTCTCGACCCGATTATGATTTATGGTCTTTGGGGTTTCCCCCGGTTAGAAGTCGCGGGTTCGGCTTTAGCTACCATTGTGGCCCGGGCTATTGGTATGGTTATGGTTCTTCGAGTGATGTTTCAGGAGAAGAGCATCATAAAATTAAGAGCTCAAGATTTCCATTTTAATTGGGATATTGTAAAGAATATTATGAAGATAGGAACCCCAGGGGCCTTGGGGGCTCTTGTTCTTAATATTTCTGCCCTCCTTTTAATGGGTATAGTTGCTACTTTTGGCACTTTTGCTGTAGCAGCTTACGGAGTGGGTATGCGTTTAAATATGGCAGTGATGATCCCCACGATGGGTTTTGGAGTGGCTAGCGCTACCTTAGTTGGTCAGAATCTGGGTGCAGGTAAGTCTGAAAGGGCTGAAAAGAGCGGGTGGGTATGTGCCGGAATTAGTGCCAGTATAATGGCAATTCTTTCCATTGTATTTTTGCTCTTGTCCGGTGATCTTATCTCTATTTTTAATGATGAAATTGAGGTGGTAAAAATTGGCACTCAATTTATTCGAATTTTAGCCCCGAGTTATATTTTTATTGGTTCAGGGATGACCCTGGGACGAGGGCTGGAGGGGGCTGGTGATACCATCCACACTATGATGTTTTCCACCATTACGATGCTCGTTTTGCGAATACCGCTAGCCTGGTATCTACCGCACTGGTTTGGTATGAAAGGAATATGGAGTTCTTTAGCACTTACAAATGCTATTTACGGCATTATTGTAGCTATATGGTTTAAGATGGGAAGGTGGAAGAAAAGGAAAATATAATTCATTAGCTATGAGAAAGGCAAGGATTGATCAAGGTCGGAGATTATGTGTTTTGCAATATCTATAGAGAAAGGGCTTTTAGAAAAATATGATCTCCTCAAGGAGAAAAAATACCCTAACCGTAATTTTTCCCATGATGAGCAACTCAATCTCGCTATCAACTCTTTCTTATCCTTTAGCAAAAAAACCGTAAATGAAAGCATAAGTTATTCCCTTAAATTTCAATAAAACATCACGAAGTGTTTTGGGGATACCTGAAGTTTTAAAGATAATATTCTTTAATTCATCATACAGAAGGTAAGATTGATTAAGGTAATAATAAACCAGGTTTCCTTTGCTTTCGCTCAGGAAAAGACCTGTTCTTTCCAGTTTGATTAATTCCCGACGGATATTAGCTACAGGATAGTTAAGTATTCTCTCCAGTTCTCTTAAGTAGTATTTCTGGTCGTTATTGATAAAATACAATGTTAAAAGGTCTTCTCTTAACTTAGATTTGGAAATAGAAAATAAATCCATACTATAAGATACTCTTTCTGAAATAAGGAACAATATATTCTGACACCCTCACCCTAACCCTCTCCCTTCAAGGGAGAGGAGAAGAAGAGGAAGTAAGGTATTTTTCTTTATTTCTTAACTGTATTTTACTATATACTCAATACTGAATACTTATAATAGAGGGGTTTCAGGGGATACCTCCCCTGAATATCTTGTGTTTTTGATTTGGAGTAATTTTTGTTATCAATATTAATAGCGTGGCATTTACCACTTTATTTTGTTATAATAATTTTAATTGTTATTAAATTAGTACTTAATAATCTGTTTGTTAATTTTATTCTATAAAGATTATAAAAAAAATTGAATAAAAAAGTTTTTATAGGACTAATTCATGATTAAAGAACAAAAATTTTACAAAGCCCTGCAAGATGTATTTATCGGCGCCCAGATTGAAGGTGAAGGCGGTTTTGTTAATTTGATGAGGATAAAATCAAATTACTACCGCAAAATTGAAGCTATTCTTAAAGACGATATCGAAAAAGCTTTAGAAAAATATCCCTCTTTCAGAGATGAACTTTTTGACAAGCTCTATTCCTTTTTCAGCCGATATTTTACGGAAAGCGGCTCAATCTATTTCAACCAAACACCATTTCACAACAACATTTACGAAAAGGTTTATACCGACGAAAAGGATGTTATTCTCTTTTGGAAAACGCAGATGCTCTACTATGTCAAAACTGACCGGATTTTTAGAAGCTTGCCGGTTGAGTTTGACGGCTTCAAATTTTATTTCGATGCATCAAGGATAGAAAATAAAAAAGCCAATGAAAAACGCTCACTTGTTTTTGAATTAAACCCAATCCGTGAAGACGACACTATTGTTTTTGGCGTTAAATACTCCGAAAAAGGAACAAAAACAAAACAAGATGAAATATTGAAAGCCTTAAAGAGAAAAGGTATTGCTATTACTGAAGACCAACTAGTACGTGCTTTTAGAATTTTTGAAAAGCAAAGTGAGGTTGATTTTTTTATCAATAAAAACGCTAAAGCGTTTTTGCAGGAGCAGTTTAAACTCTGGAGTTATCAATATTTCTGGGAAGGGGCCAAAGAATGGAGTGCGGACAGGGTTAATCAACTGCAAATCTTAAAAGACATTGCCTTTAAGATTATTGATTTTATTTCACAGTTTGAAGATGAATTAGTAAAAATCTGGAACAAACCAAAGTTTGTGAAAAACTCAAATTATGTGATTACATTAGATAGAATTAAAGATATATCATTAGTAGAAAAAATTTTAAAGCATAAAAATATAAATGAACAAATTAAAGAGTGGCAAGAATTAGGGATAGTAGATGAGAACTTTAAAGTAACTGATATTTTTACATCCGATTTAATGGGTAAACATTTATCAGAAAAATATCAACATTTTCCGATTGACACCAAATATATCAAGGATTTAGAACTGGAGATTTTGAGTCAGTTTGATGATTTAGACAATTCCTTAGACGGCTGGCTGATAAAGAGTGAAAACTATCAAGCATTGAATACTATTCTGCCCAAATTCAAAGAAAAAGTACAGACAATTTACATTGATCCACCGTTTAATTTGGATTCTTCTGATCAGTTTTTATATCGCACAAACTATAAAGATGCCAACTGGGCAACACTTCTTGAAAACCGATTAAAACTCGCCAAAGATTGGCTTGGTAAAAAGGGAAGTATTTTTGTAAGATGCGATTATAATGGGAATTGGATTGTAAGACCGATTATGGATGAGATTTTTGATAATAATTACAGAAATGAAATAATTTTAAGCAAATCGGCAAAATTAACCGAGAAGATTAATAAATATCACAGTGCGCATGATTCTTTATATTTCTACACAAAGTCAGGTGATTACGATTTTGAACCTGCTACTAAAAAAAGAGATGGATCAAAATGGAGAGGTATGCATTTGCCCGGCATCCGATGGTCGCCTATTCCAGATGAATTCGTAAAACTGTTTTCAAGGGAAAATTTAAAGGAAAGGAATGGAAAATTCCTAACCCGCGCAAGAATAATTCTGGGTAAGGAATTACTACCTCCCGAAAGAAGACATTGGGCGTTAAGTCAGGAGTCCATTTTTGAGTTAGAAAAAGAATGTAAAATTAAGTTAAGTGAAAAAGGAGAACCACAAACCGAAGAGGCAGAAACTCAAAAATTAACGGATAACTGGACTGATTGGGTTGGCTACTCTTCAATATGGGGTTTTACTACAGAAAATAATGAAAAAGTACTTGAACGAGTTATTATGACCTCTTCCTTTAGGGAAAACGATTTAATTTTTGACTTCTTCCTCGGTTCCGGCACCACTACCGCCGTAGCCCATAAACTTGGCAGAAAATGGCTTGGCGTGGAGATGGGGGAGCATTTTTATAGTGTAATTTTACCACGAATGAAAAAAGTTTTGGCTTATGATAAATCTGGTATTTCAAAAGAAGTAAAGGAATATCAAGGCGGTGGTTTTTTCAAATACTACGACCTTGAGCAATACGAAGAAGCACTGGCAAATTGCAAATACGAAGATGGTGATTTGTTTAATGCGCCCGGCAGAAGTCCCTATCAGGAATATGTCTTTATGAAAGACGAAAAGATGCTAAAAGCAATGGAAATTGATTATAAGAACGACAAAGTAGAAGTTGATTTATCAAAACTTTACCCAAATCCCTCGGCTCCGCTCGAGACAAGCATAGACATTGCCGAAACCTTATCTAACCTTACCGGTAAATGGATTAAGAAAATCAGCGATGGCGAGGTGGAGCTTGAAGATGGGATGAAAATCAACACCAAAGATTTGGATTATAAACTCATTAAGCCTTTAATTTGGTGGGAGTGATAAATTATGAGAACGATAGAAAATAATGAATTTACTCTATTTGATAATGGTGCAAACTGGGTAAAAGCAGATTTTCATCTTCATTCACCATTGGTTCACAGTTTTACTTTGCTTTCTGGTATCAACTTAAACTCCGATTCCGATCTTGAAAATTTAATAGACCAATATATAGAAAAACTTAAACAAAAAGAAGTAAAGTTATGTGCTATAACTGATTATCAACAGATAAGAACTGAATGGTTTCAAGACTTTCAGCAAAAGGCAAATGAAAATGGAATTTATGTTTTTCCGGGCATAGAACTTTCTATAACTTATGGCAAAGGGCTACATATTTTACTAATTTTTGATTATAATTCCGACATAAATGGTATAAATGATTACATTAAATCATTAGATCAAACGCCTGAAACGCCATTGATTAACAACGACAGAAGCCACAGAGATATTTCTCTTAAAAGTAATTTACCTGATGTTCTTGAGGAATTACACGATAAATTTTCTTGCCTTGTTATTTTTCCACATCCTGAAGATAAAAATGGACTTTTAGATGCAAATCAACCTAAAGAGGCAGCCCGATTATTAAAAATGGCTGATGCTATTGAATTTATATCGGACCAGGGCAAAAACAGATTGGTTACAACAAGAGAGGTAAATAATGATTTTTTTGAAAGCAAAATTGCAGTTATAGAAAATACTGACCCAAAATCAATAGACGAAATTGGTTGTAAGCAGAGAGGTGATAAAATAAGATGCACATATATCAAACTGAGCAGCGTTTCCATAAATGCTTTTCGCATAGCTTTTCAGGACCCTTCTTTACGTGTAAGGTTGTATGAGGAACCAATAGAAATAGTAGATAAAATTGAATCTATTGAAATTTCGGGGTCAACTTTTTTAAAAGATATTAAACTAAAGTTTAATAATAATTTAAATTGCTTAATTGGTGGGAGGGGTGTAGGGAAATCTGCCATTATTGAATCTATTCGTTATTGTCTTGATTTACCATATTATGCGGAAAAATCTTTTAAAAATGAATTTATTCAGAATGTAGTGGGAAGTGGTGGAAAAATTGCCATAAGGTTGCTAAAAAAATATGGCGATAAAACAATACCATATACCGTTAATAGAGTCATCGGACAGCAACCAATAGTTGATGAAAAAAATATTTCCCCTGTTGAATTATTTGAAGAAGATATCCCAATCCTTTTAGGACAGAAGGAACTTTATGTATTATCCAATAATCAGAACTTCCAGATGAAATTAGTTGACCAGCTCATAGGAGACGAGATTAAGAAAAAGAAAATAGAATTCAATAAAAAATTAAATTTATTAAAAGAGAACTCAGAAAAACTTTTAAAACTTCATGATAATCTCCTTCAAAAAGAAAATGATGAGCAAAAACTTAAAATGCTCAATGAACATATAAAAACTTTTGAAAAGTTAGGTGTAGCTGAAAAAATGGGGGCGCTTGCCCAGCTAACAAAAGATAGCAATATCTTAAATAATACTATATTAAAATTTAAATCGGGAAAAGATAATTTAATCAAACAATATCAAGATTTTATTCAGGAAATTAATAATACACAAAATAGTCTTCTCAACGGGGAAAGTGCTGAAAAACAATTATTGGCAGATGCTGAAAATATTTTAAACGAATATAAAAAATATTTAGAAAGCCAATTAAGAGATTTATCTAATAAATCTTCAGAGATAGAAAAGAAATTAAACGATGTTCTTACTCAGTGGGACAATCGTTTTGAAACAAATAGAAAGGAATCTGACGAAATAAAAAAAGAATTGTCATCAAAAGGGTTATCTCCAGACAAATATGAGGCTCTTATTCAAGAAAAAGTTCGATTAGAACCACTAATAAAAGAATATGAAAAAATTGAGAAGCAACAACAGGATTTAGAATTGGAAAGAGAATCTCTAAAGAAAGATATCCAGAAAGAAAGGCATAATCTTTTTGTACTTAGAAAAGAACGAATTGAAAAGATAAATGAACATCTCTCTGGTAGAGTAAAACTAGAAGTCAGTTATCAATCAGACCGAAAAGAATTCAAGGATAGCCTGGTTTCTTTGCTATATGGTTCTAAAGTCGGTGAAGATACTATTTCAAAAATTATAGATAATGAAAAGATAACAATAGATGGGGTTGAACTTTCTAAAATTATAGAAGCAGGGGATGAGCAACTTCAAGAACATTTTGGCCTTACAGATGCAATGACTAGGAGAATTACAGATTGGTTTAAAGATAAAAGCAAATTATACCAATTAGAAAATTTATTTCCAGAGGATTTAATTACAATCAAGTTAAAAGTGGGAGAAGGAGATGAATATAGGCCATTCGGTAAGCTTTCTGATGGTCAAAAAGCCACAGCCTTGCTTGTTTTGCTTTTCTCTCAGGAAAGAAAAATTCTAATTATTGATCAGCCGGAAGAAGATTTAGACAATAGATTTGTTTATGATGATATAGTTGTCATGTTACGACAGATGAAAGGAAAAAGACAGTTAATTTTTGCTACTCATAATGCTAATATTCCAGTGCTTGGCGATTCAGAACAAGTATTTGTTTTGGATGCAGAAGCGGATCAGTGTAAAATAAGAGATTTTGGTTCTATAGATAAAATTTCCATAACGGAAAACATTAAGAAGATTATGGAAGGAGGAGAGGAAGCCTTTAGAAGAAGAATACAAAAATATGGAGTAAAAATATGACTGAATTTGAAATTAGACAACTGATTGCTAAAGGAGAAGGTTATCATCTTGAATTTAAAAGAGAAGATGAAAATAATGATGATTTTGCAAAGACAATTGTTGGTTTTGCAAATGCAGATGGAGGAAAAATACTTGCAGGGGTTGATAATGATGGAACAATAATTGGAATTAAGGATATTGATAAATTTATGCTTAGAATAGATGATATAGCATATCATTCATGCCAACCTCCAGTTACGATTTTACAGGAAACTGGCGTTATTAATGATACAAGAATAGTGATTATAAATATTCCCCAAGGAATTCAGAGACCTTATCAGTGTAAGGGGAAATTTTATATTCGTTCCTCTAACCGTTGTAGAGAAGCTACAAGAGAAGAGATTCTCAGATTATTTCAAAGTTCCGAAAGTCTTTATTATGATGAATTACCACTCACAAACGCTAATTTAGAGAATATTGATCTGGAATTTTTTAAATCTTTTCTAAAAGACTATTTGCATCAAAGTCTTTCAGAGATTAATGAACAGGAAGTATTGTCATATCTAAAGAATTTATTTTTAGCTGATAAAAATTTAATACCTACTGTAACAGGTATTTTATTTTTCGGCAAAAGTCCTCAATCATTCTTAAAAGAAGCACGTATTGTTGGTGCTTATATAGAAGGAGATGATATTGCAATCCCACCTTTGGATAAGAAGGATATTAATGGCACTATAATTCAAATAATAGAAGATACAGAACGATTTTTAAAAATTTATATAAAAGAAAAGCACGAGATAAGTGATTTCGAACCAGAAATTAAGTACGAGATCCCAATGGAAGCTTTACGGGAAGCGGTAGTCAATGCCATTGCACACCGTGATTACACCATAAGTGCACCTATAAGGATTTTAATTTTCACTGATAGAATAGAAGTTCATAGTCCCGGGAGATTACCAAATACAGTAACCATTGAAAGCATGAAGGTAGGGGGTGCTCATGTACTAAGAAATCCTCATATTTATAATATGCTTGCAAAATTTCAGATGGTAACAGATTTAGGCAGTGGAGTAAGAAGAATGATAAAACTTGTAAAAGATCATATTGGGCTTGATGTTGAGTTAATAGCTAATGAAAATGAATTTATGGTAAAAATCCCAAGGAAAAAATACCTATGAAACTCTATTTGCAAAACATTGTAGAAGATATTCCTTTTGAAAACCTGCCCGCAAAATGGCAAGGGTTTGATTTTAGCCGGTTTTCAAAAGACAAAACTCTTTTTGATTTTCAAAAACAAGGGCTTCAAAATGCACTTAAGGTCTTATGGCTTTATTTCAAAGATAGAGAAGCAAACAAGCAAAGTTTCTTTAATCTTTACCAAGCTAACGATTTTTCTGAAAGTTTTGACTACGATTTAAAAAAAAGAGAAGGCAAAAAGACAGCAAAATATCTTTTAGAGTACGATAAAGATTATCCTGCCATAAATTCTAAAATTCCTTTTGCGTACTTTATCAATCGAATGAGTTTCTGGATGGCGACGGGTTCGGGGAAAACACTTATTATTGTTAAATTGATTGAACTTTTGGGCAAGCTGATTGCCGAAAAGGAATTGCCTGCAAGGGATATTTTATTTTTGGCGCATCGCGACGACCTTTTGGATCAATTCAAAAATCGTGTTGAGGAGTTTAACAGCTTCAACTTTGAGACCAAGATAAATCTCAAAAATTTAAGAGATTACGAAAGCGTAAAGAGAGAAAACGCCTTGCCCTTTACTAAAAACGAAATTACCGTTTTTTATTACCGCTCAGATTTAATCTCCGATGAGCAAAAAGAAAAAATAGTTAATTTCAGAAATTATGATAATAACGGCAAATGGTATATCCTTCTGGACGAAGCCCACAAAGGCGATAAAGAAGATAGCAAACGACAGATTTTATACTCCATTCTTTCCAGAAACGGATTTTTGTTTAATTTTTCCGCAACCTTTACTGATCCGAGGGACTTTGCAACCTGTGCTTTTAATTTCAATCTTTCAAGGTTTGTGGAAGAAGGTTACAGCAAGCATATTTATGTGTCTTCTGCCGAGATTAGCGCATTTCGCCTGCCTGCGCCGAGGCTTCGGCAGGCAGGCGGGCAGGAAGATTTTTCCCCGATTGAAAAGCAAAAAATTGTCTTGAAAACGCTTTTGCTTTTAACTTACATCAATAAGTACTTTGAAAAAATCAGGAAAGTTGTAAACACCCCGTCTACTAGCGCAGACACCCCTCTACAAGAGACGAATAATTCCCCTTTTCAAAAGGGGTGGCAGCCGAAGGCTGACGGGGTAATATACCACCGCCCGCTTCTTTTGACATTGGTCAATTCTGTGGATGTTGAAGAATCTGATTTGGAATTGTTTTTTAGAGAATTGGAAAAGGTTGCCAAAAATGAAATTAGAGCGGACTTGCTTAAAGAAGCAAAGGAAGAACTTGTTCAAGAGTTTAGTAATCATCCAAAATTTGAGTTTGAAGAACTGGAGTGCGTAATAGATGCTGATTTGATTTCAAAATTGGATTACCAGGATATTTTAAGATATGTTTTGAACGCTAAAACTCCAGGCAAGATTGAAGTTTTAAAGATACCCGGCAACAGAAACGAATTAATTTTTAGATTAATGACAGCTGAAAAACCATTTGCCTTAATCAAAATCGGTGATATTTCTGGTTGGCTGAAAGATAAGCTTGAGGGGTATGAGATAAACGAAAGTTTTGAAAACGAAAGTTATTTTAGGCGAATAAACCGCGATGATTCTGACATAAATATTTTAATGGGTTCTCGTTCTTTTTACGAAGGCTGGGATTCTAACCGACCGAATTTGATTTTGTTTGTGAATATTGGGGTTGGAAGTGACGCCAAAAAATTCGTTCTACAAGCAGTTGGTAGAGGCGTAAGAATAGAGCCGCAAAAAAACATGCGCAAGAGGCTCCAGAATTTGTTTAATGCCAAACTTGTAACGGAAGAGTTATTTGACAAAGCGAAAAATTTGATCTTGCCAATTGAGAGCTTATTTGTTTTTGGTACTAATGCCGAAAACTTAAAGGAAATAATTGCCACCCTGAATGCAGAGAAGCAAGATAAAAATCTGGGAGAAGCGTTTATTTTAAATCCTGAAGCGCAAAAACATCTTCTTTTAGTGCCGGTTTACAAAAACTCTGAAAGGATTTTTGCTGAAGAAAAAGACCCGCAAAAATATCCTGTCAGTTGCGAAGATTTTGATATAACTTCACAGTTTTACAAAATTTTGGGCGATAAAGTTGCTATGGTGAAATATGATTGTGAAGTAAAAGTTTTGAGGAAGGCAAAGGAAAGTTTTGCCGAAAAAGAGCGATACTACGATTTTGGTGAGAGGAACTCTCTTTTTGAGCCGGAATTAATTCTTGGTCGGATTTTTGATTATCTGGGTGTAAAGAGCAGAGAATTTGATAAGTTTAAGGAATTGGAAGATGAAATTGTACATTTCAAAAAGGTTAGATTTAGCGATGGTGAGAAATACGAAGAAATAAAAAACAAGATTAAGGCAGTTAGTGATTATACCAAAAAGCAAAAAGAGTTGGATAGGCAATACGGCAAAATACCCAGAAAAGAATACGAACGGCAAATGAGCTTATTTGAGCAGGCTGGGAATTTTGAAATGAAGAATCAGAAAATAAAGATTAAGTATTTAGCAAATCATTATTATCTTCCGGTGATAGTATCTGAAACTGAAAAAATTGACTATATAAATCACATTATCAATGTCGAGAGCGAAAAAATATTTATTGAACAGCTGGAAAAATATCTTGCTGAGCCTGATAATATATTTACGCAGTTTGATTGGTGGTTATTTTCCAAACTTGACCAAACACTGGACGAGGTTTCCATTCCGTATTACAACCCGAAAGAAAATAATATCGCCAATTTCAAACCGGATTTTATCTTTTGGGCGCAAAAGGACAGACGTTACTTGATTTTATTTGTCGATCCAAAAGGGACAGAGCATGCGGACGGATACAGAAAAATTGACGGCTATTCAAAGATATTTGAAATTGGTGAACAAAAAGTTAGTAAAAGTTTTTCATACGATGATGGACTTATTATAAATACAAAGTTATTATTGAAACCAAGACGGGGGATCGCAGAGGTTTTAGAAAGTTACAAAAGATACTGGTTTGATAATTTTATTGATTTTGCTAATAAAATAATCAAGTCTAGCTGAAAAAACATTCCTTTCTGATTGAGGTTATAAAAATCCTAAGCTAAGAAATACAACCAACTTATTCTTATGATTTTTGTATGGTTTACTTACCTGAATGGAATGATAAATTTCAAAAGACTTCAGAAGATATTCAAAACAAATATAAAATATTTTTAGATCCATATATTCATCACATTAGAGAAGAATAATATTCTAATTCAGGATTAAATATATCTCATATAGTATCAGCTTCTAACCATAAGCCATGATTTTATGCATCTTCTTGAGGTTCCATCCGATACACCTCAGTCTAAATTCACCCTTTATTTCGCCTATGACCTTAAGAAGAAATGATAATAGGATAATGCATATATCAGCATCTAAAAGAATGGTAACCAGAGGTTAACAGTGAGAACAGATTTACAATAGTAATAATGTTAGATTTAGATAAGGCCTTTACAAGCTATTTAGAACTAAAATAAAGAGATACCCTCTCCCTTATTTAGCAGGTAGAGGGTATCTTTATTTTAGTTATGGCCATTTGAAGAATTTTTCTTATTCCTCTTAGCCGGTACTATTTTTTGCCCCATTGCTTACCCTGGGGTTCACCTACACAATTACAATTCCCCTCATAATCGTCATCTTGACAGTTGGGGATACCGTCTCCATCATCATCAGCCAAACAGCATGGGCAGTCACAATCTGGAACATAATCATCATCTAAGCCATTGGGAATTCCATCTCCATCTGCATCAGGAGCCTCTGGTCTATAGCCACCATTACCACTGCCAGGTCCAAATTTGGCTTTACCTTTAGATAATTCGTTCTGGCCTCCTTGATAACCCATATTCTTGGCTAAACTCATAGTAGCTAACATCCCTACTGCCAGTAGTACTATCAGTAAAACAACTCCTGCTTTTTTATAATTACTTAAGTAAGACATTTTTTCTCCTCCAATTTTTTTATGGTATTTTTTATTTCTGCTTATTAATACGCAGGGGGTAACTGTTTTCTTTCAATTTAAAAAAATATTTTATAATCTTCTCCATACCCCCTACTTACCTGAGGTAACAACCCTACTTACTTTTTTACAGTAGGGGTAGTTACTTTTTTACCACCTAATAATATCAATATAAAGAAGAACAAATCTCTCCAGAGGACCAAGAAAATC
>JAGPGC010000093.1 GCA_018056205.1 Candidatus Atribacteria bacterium
CTATAACTCTATTAACTAAATTATCAAGAAAATACCGGTCGTGGGATACGATAAGGACAGTTCCACTATATTCCATTAAAGCTTGTTGAAAAAGTTCATTAGTACTCATATCCAGATGGTTGGTAGGTTCATCAAGAATTAAGAAATTCGTCTCGTTCATAAGAATTTTTGCTAAAGTTAATCGAGCTTTTTCTCCACCAGATAGCACTGGAATCGGTTTGTAGATGTCATCACCAGAAAAAAGAAAGGCTCCTAAGAGATTTCTCTTTTCAACATCAAGCATTTTAGTCGGTATTGAGCTGATTTCTTCCCAGATGGTATGAGTATAGTTGAGGTTTTGGGCACTTTCTTGAGAAAAGAAGGCAAGTTTCACTTTATTTCCATAAATAATTCGCCCGGAAGTTGGAGATTCATTACCTGCTAAAATTCTGGTAAGTGTCGATTTTCCAGCTCCATTCACTCCAGCAAGAGCTACTTTTTCACCTCGATAGAGAGAAAAACTAATATTTTGGAATATAAAGCGGCCGTCATACTGCTTAGACAAATTTTCAACTTTGAGAACTTCCAACTCACTTCTTTCTCCATGGGGAAAGTGAATTGATACCGGTTTGGCTTCTTTTTCCCAGGTTATGAGATCGATTTTTTCTAACATTTTAATTCGACTTTGAACTTGAGCTGCTTTGGTGGCTTTATACCGAAAACGTTCGATAAAGGCTTCGTTTTTTTCAATTCTTTTCCGCTGAGTGTTAATTTCCTTTTCGATTAATTGCTGTTTTTGGTCTTTTTCTTTCAAATAATAGGAATAATTGCCATGATAGAGATTTATTTTTCCATTAAAAATTTCAAAAGTTAGCTTAGTGATTTTGTCTAAAAATCGTCGGTCATGGGAGATCGTAACCAGAGTGCCTGAATAATTCTCGAGGTACTTTTCCAGCCATTCCATATTATCGGTATCTAAGTGATTGGTGGGTTCATCAAGCAACATAATTTCTGGATTAGAAAGCAAAATTGAAGCTAAAAGTATTTTCATTTTCCAACCACCAGAGAATTCGGTACACAGTTTGTTGTAATCATTTTCTTCAAAACCTAAACCATGAAGAATTTTTTTAGATTTTGCTTCAAAAGAATACCCATCAAGGATGGAAAAAAGGTGACATACCTCCTCATATTTTTTTAAAAGGCTTTGGTATCGACCAGATTGAGGCGAGGTATGAGCCATTTCATATTCGCAAGATTTTAAGGTAGTTTCAATAATTTTTAAGCCGGTAATATTCTTTAAAAAATCTATGATATTGATTGGTTCCAATTCCACCAAGTCTTGAGGAAGATATCCAAAAGTTTTATTTTTTGGAACATCTACTGTACCTCGGTCGGGCTGTACTTTGCCAAGAATAATTTGGAAAAGAGTCGTTTTGCCGGTTCCATTATTTCCTACCAAGCCAATACGATTATTTTCATTGATGGATAGGGAAAGATCATTAAAAAGAACCTTTCCATTAAAGCTTAGATAAATATTTTGAAGTTGTATCATTTCTCGCTATTCCCGAAAGCCATGATAAAATACGAATGTTTATTATATCAGAAACATAAGGTCTTTTTCAGGTAAAAGCTAATCAAAAAGAATGCCATTGAGGAAAGGGCTTATTAAGTTGTTAATAATTATAACTTCGAGTGCAATAAATTGCCCCTACATTTTTAAATCTTTTTGTAGAGGCTTGATTAATCAAACCCGAATATAATATTTGGAATAAAAAACCCATGAAAAATTTCCTACCAACTAATAAAAGTGAAATGAAATACCGAGGCTGGGATGAGCTGGATTTCATTCTGGTTTCGGGGGATGCCTATGTTGACCATCCTTCCTTCGGAACAGCAATCATATCCCGTTATTTGGAGAGCAGGGGATATCGAGTTGGAATATTACCTCAGCCGCGCTGGCAAGATTCCCGTGATTTTACTAAACTGGGAAGGCCTAGCTTAGCTTTTTTAGTAACTGCTGGAAATCTAGATTCAATGGTTAATCATTACACAGTTGCTAAAAGAAAAAGGCAGAAAGATGAATATTCACCAGGAGGAAAGATCGGTTTTCGACCCGATCGGGCAACTATCATATATTCACAAAAAATACGAGAAACCTATGGTGATATTCCCATCATTCTGGGAGGAATCGAAGCCAGCCTTAGACGATTAGCACATTACGATTACTGGGAAAATCGGGTACGTCCTTCGCTGCTGGTTGATTCTGGCGCCGATCTTATCATTTATGGAATGGGAGAGAGAGCTATTGGTGAAGTTGCCGATGCCTTGCAGGGTGGATTGAATATCAAGGATATTATCTATGTCAATGGCACAGTTTTTAAAACCAGTAATCTTCAACAGGCTTATCAACCAATCGTTCTTCCCTCCTATCAGGAAGTAAAAATATCAAAGAAGAAATTCGCTGAAAGTTTTTTCATCCAGTATCAAAATAATGACTCGTTTCAGGGGAAAACCTTGGTTGAGCCGACTAATAATCTATTTATCGTACAAAACCCACCGGCTATACCCCTTAGTCAAAAGGAGATTGATGAAATTTACTCATTTCCTTATATGAGAAATTATCATCCCTATTACGAAAATTTAGGAGGAGTACCGGCAATTAAGGAAGTACGTTTCAGCATAACCAGCCATCGGGGTTGTTTTGGAGGATGTAATTTCTGTTCATTGAGTTTCCACCAGGGGAGAGTTATTCAATCTCGAAGTCAAGAGTCTATTTTAAAAGAAATTGAAGAATTGATTCATCTTCCCGATTTTAAAGGATATATCCATGATGTGGGAGGTCCCACTGCTAACTTTTATCACCTTGCCTGTCTAAAACAGGTAGAAAGAGGTCCCTGTAGTAAACGACAATGTTTGTTTCCCCATCCCTGTCACAACCTAAATGCAAATCATAGCGATTTTCTTGAACTACTTCGGAAAATCCGCCAGATCCCAGAAGTGAGGAAAGTTTTCATTCGATCTGGTATTCGCTACGATTATCTTCTGGCTGATCAAAATGATGATTTTTTTGAAGAGTTGTGTATTTATCATGTAAGTGGGCAACTCAAAGTGGCACCTGAACATGTTTCAAACGAAGTCCTGGAAAAAATGGGAAAACCAGGAAAGGAAGTTTATACTCAATTTGTTAAAAAGTATTTTGAAATCAATAAGAAGCATCATCTTAAGCACTACCTGGTTCCTTATTATATGTCGAGCCACCCTGGGTCTAACCTCAAAGCTGCAATTGAGCTAGCTGAGTATGTACGGGATATGGGATATAACCCCGAACAGGTTCAGGATTTTTATCCTACCCCGGGAACCCTGTCAACTGTAATGTATTATACAGAACTCGATCCACGTAATCTGAAAAAGGTGTATGTCCCCAAGTCACCTCACGAAAAAGCTATGCAACGTGCCCTTATTCAATACCGCCGTCCCGAAAATTATAGCTTAGTAAGGGAAGCGCTTCTAAAGGCTGGTCGATCTGATCTCATTGGTTATGGGAAGAAGTGCCTAATTCACCAGCGAGAGAATGAATAGAAAGCAGTGATGAGTTTAAATTCACCCTCATCCTCACCTTCTTCACTCAAGGGAGGAAGAATACTATTATTATTTCAAATTTCTATTTCCCTCACCCCTTTGATTTGATAAAATGTTTTAAATTCTATTGAAGTCTTGGTTCTTTTAAAATCGCTGATAAAAAATACCATTTCTTTGGTTTATTGTCCTATCAGGTAATCGGGAAAACCGAGGTGGTACTCATAAGATGAGGCAGTATCGCATTGAACAGATCCAAAATATAAAAAATTTTGGAAATCAAAAGAAAAAAATAGAATTCCAAGCTTGGAAACTCATAATTAGTATAGCAATTTGCCAAGGAGCAGGATTCATTGCCAGTTGGTATACAGCCGAGTCTATTTCAACCTGGTATGAAACCTTACAAAAACCTTCCTTTACGCCTCCCGGATGGTTAATTAGTCTAATCTGGATCTTTCTCTATACTATCATGGGAATTGCATTTTATCTGATCTGGAAGAAAAGTTATATTAAAAAAGGCATTAGTTCAGCCCAAGTTTTCTTTTTTGTTCAACTTCTGTTGAATGTTTTATGGACTTTGGTTTTTTTTGGTTTTCAATTTCCGCTAGGGGGTATTTATACTATAATTCTCCTTTGGGTTTTCATACTTATTACCGCTATAAAGTTTTTTTTCATTAATCGGGTTGCGGGATATTTAATGATTCCCTATTTAATTTGGGTAAGTTTTGCCAGTATTTTAAATGCTTATATTGTCCAATTGAATAGATAGGTTCTTCAGAATGCTTCTTGATTCTTCATTTAAAATAATAGAGTTTTATTTCTTACCTTTTTTTAAGGAATCTTGCTATAAATTTTGCGTTAATAGTTTGATGGATAATATATTTTATTGTTAGTAATTTTAAGGAAGGAGAATAGTCATGGAATTGAGTCCGAGAGAACGTATAATTAAAGTTTTTAAGCGTCAGGGGAATTTAGATCGTATTCCCTGGAGCCTCCATTTTGGAGCAAGTTCCGCTTTTACTCCTGGTTCCTATAAAAAATTTAATGATTTTACTAAGATAAAAGATGTAAATGACTTTTATCATTTAGAAGTCAGAATCGCTCATTCGGAAGAGGAAGAACCTCATTTCCATACTTCATCTTCAAATTTTGGTTTGCGTATGCTTCCAAACGGAATTAAAGAAGACTACTTTGAGCCTTCTCTTCCCCAAGGGTCATCAATGACTCCCTGGGGAGTTGGTTTAATAGAATGGCCGGATAACCCAGGTTCAGAACAAATGATTCACCCTTTGGCGAATAAAAATGACTTGAAATCAATTGAAGAATATCCGATACCAGGAATAGATCCGGAGAGCTTTCCAATTGTTCAGAAAAAAGCCAGTGAAATTAAATCATTAGGATATATTTCGTCAGCTTATTGTGGAAGCATCTATGAATGGTCCCATTGGCTTCGGGGGATGGAAAATTTTATGGTTGACTTATTGGTTCGTCCAGATTTCGCCCAAACACTATTACGGAAGGTTGCTGATTTTACCTATCAGTTTGCCCGAGCTCATGC